>NZ_ALIY01000106.1:0-10950 GCF_000283035.1 Actinomyces sp. ICM58 | reverse complement strand
CGCCGCTCGCCTTCCAGGCCGACCTCATCGAACGCGCCCGCGCCGACCGCAAGCGCATCGTCCTGCCCGAACCCGACGACGACCGCGTCCTGCAGGCCGCCGCCCAGGTCCTCGCCGCCGGCATCGCCGACATCACCTTCGTGGGCGACGCCGACTACGTCGCCACGCGCGCCGGCGAGCTCGGCCTCGACCTGTCCGCCGCCCAGGTCGTCTCCGTGGGCGACCCCGCCTACCTCGAGCGCTACGCCGAAGAGTTCGCGCGCCTGCGCGCCAAGAAGGGCGTCACCCTCGAGCAGGCCCGTGAGAAGGTCACCGACGTGTCCTACTTCGGCACCATGATGGTCCACATGGGCGACGCCGACGGCATGGTCTCGGGCGCCGCCCACACGACCGCGCACACGATCGTCCCCTCCTTCCAGATCATCAAGACCGCCCCCGGCGTCTCCGTCGTCTCCTCCATCTTCCTCATGGCGATGAAGGACCGCGTGTGGGCCTTTGGCGACTGCGCCGTCAACCCCAACCCCACACCCGAGCAGCTCGCCGACATCGCCGTGACCTCCGCGCGCACCGCCGCCCAGTTCGGCGTCACCCCGCGCGTCGCCATGCTGTCCTACTCCACCGGCACCTCCGGGGCCGGCCCCGACGTTGACGCCGTCGTCGAGGCGACCCGCCTCGCCCGCGAGAAGGCCCCCGAGCTGGCCATCGAAGGCCCCATCCAGTTCGACGCGGCCGTCGACGCGGCCGTCGCCTCCAAGAAGCTGCCTGGCTCCGACGTCGCCGGCAAGGCCACCGTCTTCGTCTTCCCCTCCCTGGAAGCCGGAAACATCGGCTACAAGGCCGTCCAGCGTTCCTCCGGCGCCGTGGCCGTCGGCCCGGTCCTGCAGGGCCTCAACAAGCCCGTCAACGACCTGTCGCGCGGCGCCCTCGTCGAAGACATCGTCAACACCGTCGCCCTGACCGCCGTTCAAGCCCAGGGCTGAACGGGACCCAGGTCCCGGGGTCCGGTTACTATTGACGGTAACCGGGCCCCGGCCTCGTACTTTTCCTCCCCATCCCCCCAACACGAAAGGCGAACGCGTGTCCTCGTCCTCCGTTCTCGTCATTAACTCCGGTTCCTCCTCCATCAAGTACCAGCTCGTCGACCCCGAGACCGGCGACGCCATCGCCAAGGGCCTCGTCGAGCGCATCGGCGACCCCATGGGCCTCATCAAGCACGTGTACGGCGACGCCGTCACCGAGGAAGAGCTGCCGGTTCCCGACCACACCGTCGGCATGCGCGAAGTGCTGCGCCTCTTCGACACCGAGGGCCCGTCCCTGGCAGAAGCCGGCATCCTCGCCGTCGGCCACCGCGTCGTTCAGGGCGGCCGCTACTTCGACGGCCCGGCCCTCATCACCGACGAGGTCCGTAACCTCATCGAAGAGCTGTGCCCGCTGGCTCCCCTGCACAACCCCGCCCACCTCAAGGGCATCGACGTGGCGCGCGAGCTCATGCCCGACGTCCCCCACGTCGCCGTCTTCGACACCGCGTTCTTCCAGCAGCTGCCCGACCGCTCGGCCCTGTACGCCCTGGAGACCGAGACCGCCGAGAAGTACTCGGTTCGTCGCTACGGCGCCCACGGCACCTCCCACCAGTTCGTCTCCCAGGAGATCGCGAAGCTGGAAGGCCGCGACGACCTCAAGCAGATCGTCCTGCACCTGGGCAACGGCGCATCCGTGTCCGCCGTCAAGAACGGCAAGCCGATCGACACGTCCATGGGCCTGACCCCCCTCGAGGGCCTCATGATGGGCACCCGCACCGGCGACATCGATCCCGCCGTAGTGTTCCACCTGCAGCGCGTGGCCGGCATGAGCGTCGACGAGGTCGACACCCTTTTCAACAAGAAGTCCGGCATGAAGGGCATGACGGGCGAGTCCGACATGCGCTCCGTGTGGGACATGATCCACAACGATGACGACCCCGAGGCCCAGCAGCGCGCCCGTACCGCCATGGACGTCTACATCAACCGCCTGCTGAAGTACGTGGGTTCCTACACCGCGGAGCTGGGCGGCCTGGACGTCATCACCTTCACCGCCGGCATCGGCGAAAACGACGCAGCAGTGCGCCGCGAGCTGGCCGAGGCCCTCGCTCCCTTCGGCGTCAAGATCGACGTGGAGGCGAACCAGGTTCGCTCCGGCGAGCCGCGCGTTGTCTCCACTGCCGACTCGGCCGTGACAATCTACGTCTTCCCGACCAACGAGGAGCTGGCGATCGCCCGCCAGGCGCTGACCTTCGCCTGATCGATTGGTGTCGCACGAGGCCGGGGTTCCCGCGTGGGCCCCGGCCTCGGGCGTATCCGTCGCGCGCATTGACTTCACCCCCACACACCGACTACGATTAAGAGTGGTAACGGCGAGCAAGTCCTCGCAGAGTGCCAATCCGCGGGCCCACGAGCGCACACGTTGCGCCGTGGGTCTTTGCGTCTCTCAGTGAGGAGGAACATGCTCATCGCTTATATCGACGAAGTTGGCGAAGCTGGCGCTTTCATTTCAAAGGATCACAAGAGGTTTAAAATATCCCCTGCATTCGGCTATGCCGGCTTTGTTGTTCCTGAACAGCATGTCCATGCTTTATCTCGAGATGTCGCGATAACCAAGCAGAAGTTCTACTCACTTCTCTGCGGCGACGGCGAGGAAGATCCGAGAAACTACGCTCCTACATGGGAGCGTAAAGGGTCTGACATCCTGAGCAAACACGCAATGGGACGAGCAGGACGACAAGAAGTAATTGAGCTGCGCTCGCTTCTCGCACGAATATCGAGTAATTACGGTGGAAATCTCTTCTACTTCGTACGCGAAAAACCCATCGGTTCCCCAGGCCAGGTATGGGGCAAGAACACCGACAACAACTGGGAAAATAAACGCGAGGAGAGAACCCTTGATTGTTTGAGCGAGGCGATCAACCGACTCTGCAGGCACGCCGAACACGAAGACCAAAACATCCTCCTCTTTCAGGACATGATCAACGAGAAGCAGCGCTTTCAGCAGGTGAGACGCAGCTATGCCCACATCTACAGTCGCATCAAGGAACACCAGGAGATGCTGCGGATCCTCGAAGCCCCAGCGTATATCGACTCGGAGCTCTCGACGAACATCCAGTGCGCAGACTGGGTCGCGGCTCTCATTGGCCGCGCATGCGACTATCAGCTGGTTCTCAACAGCTCGTACAGATGGGTAGCAGACAGTTTTTTCAGTGATCTCCATGGCGGTTTCACCTATGAATCCACTCTCCAGTTTCATCGCCGCAGCATCGATAACATCCACCACATCGGGATTCTCGACAGAGCTCGGCCACACCTGGATTCCCTGACCGGCATGTCTCCCGAGAATCTCTCTCGCCTCCAGCTCGTGCATGCTCGCGCAAGTGCGCCCACCACAGGCAAACCGGCAACGTGAGGCCCGACAGCTCATTCACCACGTGCGGGCTTGCTCCAGGAGCTGGCGATCGCCCGCCAGGCGCTGACCTTCGCCTGATCGATTGGTGTCGCACGAGGCCGGGGTTCCCGCGTGGGGCCCCGGCCTCGGGCGTATCCTGGAATGGTAGCGCGAGCGAGGAGGGCCTCATGAACGACGACGTTTCTACCCTGGCGGATTGGATCGCTGCCTCACCGTCCACCGTGTTTTTCGGCGGCGCGGGCGTGTCCACCGAGTCGGGAATCCCGGACTTTCGCGGGGCGAACGGCTTCTACTTTCAGGAGCGCGAGATTCCCCTGGAGACGGTGCTGAGCATCGACTTCTTCGCCAAGCACCCCGAGGCGTACTGGGAGTGGTTCCACGAGATCTACCGTCCTGTCAACCCCAATGGGGCGCACAGGGCTCTGGCCGCCCTGGAGGCAGCCGGTCGGCTGGACGCGGTCGTTACACAGAACATCGACGGCCTGCATCAGCGGGCGGGGTCGCGGACCGTGTGGGAGCTGCACGGCAACTGGGAGCGCCTCGTATGCACGCGCTGTGGGACCGTCGCCGCGTTGGCCGATGCTGTCACGCTTGACGGGGATCCCGTGCCCGCGTGCCCGTCGTGCGGAGGGCAGATGCGCCCAGACATCGTCATGTACGGCGAGTCCCTGGACGAGGGCGTCATCGAGGCCGCCGTGTCTGCCATCGCGCGGGCGTCCACGCTGATCGTGGCCGGCACGTCCCTCGTGGTCTACCCGGCGGCGGGCCTCATCAACTACTTCTCGGGGGACCACCTGGTGCTCATGAACGCCACCCCGACCTTGGCCGACGCGCACGCGGATCTGATCGTCCGCGACCCGGTCGCCCGCACGTTCGACCAGGTTATGGCCGAGTTGCGCGAGGAGGGCGTCGTTCCCGCGTAGGGCTTGCGGCGCACGGGATTCCCTCACGGGCCACGGCCCCAACGCACAGGCGCCTCTCCCCTGCGCACATCCGGATAGGTTGTGCGCATCCGGATAGGTTGTGCGCATCCGGATAGCTTATTTTCCTATCCGTATCTTCATAACCTATCCGGATGTTCGTAACCTATCCACATCTCTGTTCCCTATCCAGAAGCCGTCACACGCCGCATGCACACTCACGGGCTCATCCCTCCCCCAGGCCCGCGGGATCGACCAGGGCCAGGGCGCGCGGGGCGCGCGAAATCCGCACGCTTTGGCCCCACGTCAGGGTCAGGCGGTCGGACTCCATGCCATCGCCAAACAACACGAGGGATTCGGAGCCGACGACGAGGCTCAGCTCCTCGCCCTCGTCCAGGATGCCCTCGGTGTAGTCCACGCCGGTGAAGGGCGAGGGCCACGCCTCGCGCACGAACCACGCGAGGGAGCGCGAGGTCGGGGCGGGCAGGTCCCCCATGTGGCGTCCGCGCTTGAGGGAGGCACCCCACCCTGTGGCCCCCGTCCCAGTGGAGACGACGACCCCGGAGGAGGACTGACGCTCGACGCGAAATCCGAAGGTGAGTTCGTATCGGGCGCTCTGGTGGCTCGGATGCCCAATGAAGACCTCGTTGAGGGCGGTGAGCGTGCGCGAGTCATCGGCTGCCGCGCGCACCATCGTCAGCTGGTCCACGCGCAGGTCGCCGCCCTCGTCGATGCGGCGCAACGCGCCAACCCCCTGGTCGGGCGTGCAGCGCACGAGCACCCCCGCGTTGGACTGGGGAACCGAGTTGACGCCGACCACGGCCTGCTCGCCCGCGTACTTGGCAACGTTGGCGACCAGGCCATCGGGTCCCACGACGACGATGACGTCCTCGGGGGCGAAGAGGAAACGCGACAGGCTGTCGCGCTCCACGTCGGCGCTCGCCCACCCCTCCGGGATGCCCGCGCGCACGCGCGCCAGCGCCGCCACGTGGGACTCGTGGGCGGTCTCGACGGAGGCGAGGGTTCGCCCGCGGCTCCTCAGGACGAATTCGACCTGGCCGCGCGTGGAGTAGCGGTCCATGAGCTCGTCGAGCTCGGTGGGGCGCCGGACGATGACGGCTCGGCGGCGCACGGCTACTTCCCCGCCTTCGCGGTGCCCGTGAAGGCGGCCACGAGATCGCTGAGCACGTCGGCGGTGATGGTGATGTTGCCGAAGGAAGGCATGTTCTTGGCCATTTCCTTCAGGGCGAGGGCACGCGCCACCTCGGGTCCGGCGTCGGCCAGGGCCTGAATGTATGCCGTGTCGTTGCCGATGCGGGCGCGTCCCGCCGTGTTCCAGTCGGCCTCGTAGGCCTTGGCTTTTTCGACGATGCGACGCGACTCCGCCTCGACCGCGATCGCGTCGGCGGCCGCCTTTTCCTCGGCCTCGCGCCGGGCGTTGTGCCCCTCCTGGTCGACCAGGTCGGCGCGTTTGCGGGCAAGGTCGAGCTTGGACTGCATCTCGTTTTCGGAGATCTGGGACTCGCGTTCGACGGCGAGGGCGCGGCGTTCGTAGAGGGCGCGGTCGGCCTCGGCCTGGAGTTGCTCGAGGAGCGGGGCGCGCAGGGAGGATTCGACGCCCTCGTCGGGGCGAAGGCTCAGCAGGCGCGCGTCGACGACGGCCACGCCGGTGGCGCGCAGCTGGTCGTCGTCCGCGAAGGCTCCGACGAGCAGGGCACCGACCCTTTCGAGAGACCCGCTGATAGCGTCGGTGAGCGTCATCCCTCCGATCGCCGAGGCCAGGGCGGAGTGGGCGATGCGGGTGACAGTTTCGTCGATCTGCCACAGCCCCTGCGCGTCGGCCCCCGCCTGACGCGGGTACAGGCCGAAGTCGTAGTGTTCGGCGGCGGCTTCGGCGTCCTCGATGTGGTAGGTGATGGCGACCTGCGCGTTGATGTTCTGCTGGTCAGCGGTCGTGGCCTGCACGAGGAAGCTGTGGGCGCGGTTGGCGGTGGGCACTTCCGCGAGCGCGCAGCGCCCGGCTCGCAGCCAGAAGGACTGGCCGACGCCGGATCGAAGCGTGCGTCCGGCGCGGATCTGGACGACGTGGTCTCCGGCGCCGCCCTGGTAGCGGATGAAGAAGGGGTGGTGGTGAAGAGTTCCCATGATGGCTCCTTGGTCGTGTGGTCGCCCACTTGTTTGTGTCACTATGACGATAACTCCCCTCGGCAATTAATGTCAAATCGACACAAATAAGTTATGCTGACACCATGACTAAACCCCTGACCATCCCCGTCGCGGTCGACATCGTCGCCCTGACCGTCATCGACCACACGCTTCACGCGCTCGTCGTGCGCCGCGGAATCGAACCCTTCACAGACCACCTGGCCCTGCCCGGCGGATTCCTGCGCGAGGGCGAACAAACAGACGAGGCGGCCGCGCGCGAACTCGAAGAGGAAACAGGCATCACACCCCCAGGCCACCTCGAGCAGCTACGCTCCTACGGCCCCCTCGGACGAGACCCCCGAGGCCCCATCCTCTCCGTCGCTCATCTCCTCCTCGCCCCATCTTTTTCACCCACCCGCGCGGGAGGCGACGCCGCCGGAGCCCTCTGGCACCCCGTCGACGCACTCCTCACATCCCCCTCACCCCTCGCCTTCGACCACGCACGAATCCTCGCGGACGGCGTCGAGCGCGCCCGCTCCAAGATCGAATACTCCCCCCTGGCTACCTCCTTCTGCGGCCCCGAGTTCACGATCACACAGCTGCGCACCACCTACGAGGCCATCTGGGGATCAGCCCTCGACCCGCGCAACTTCCACCGAAAGGCCACCAAAACGGCCTCGTTTATCGTACCGACGGGCGGCACCGTGCGAGAGGGCGCCGGGCGTCCGGCAGCCCTCTACCGACTCGCCCCGGGCGTCGACGAAACCGCCTTCGTCCTCGACCCACCCCTGCGCCGACCCACCTCCCCGGCCCAGGCCTCGTCGACGAAGAGCGCAAGCGCGCCGAGTACGCAAGAATAAGCCCAGTACCAAAGGAGAACTATGAACTTCCATTCCCTCTACGACCAGGGCTTTGCGCGCGTCGCCGCCGTCACCCTGCCCGCGCACCCCGCGCGCCCCTTCGACAACGCGCGCGAGATCATCGACGCCGCCCGCGAGCTTGATACGCGCGGCGTCGCGGTCGCCGTCTACCCCGAACTGTGCGTGTCCGGCTACGCCATCGACGACCTCCTCCTGCAGGACGTGCTGCTCGATAACGTCGAGAAGGCCCTCGCCAACATCGTCGAGGCCAGCGCCGACCTGCTGCCCCTCCTCATCGTCGGTGCACCCCTGCGCAAGGACAACGCCCTATACAACTGCGCGGTCGCCATCCACCGCGGACGCGTCCTCGCGATCGTCCCCAAGTCACACCTGCCCAACTACCGCGAATTCTACGAGAAGCGCTACTTCGTCACCATGCCCCCGCGCGCCTGCGAGCGCATCGAGGTGCCGTGGGGCGGCGTCGAAGAATTCAGCGGCGGCCCCGCGTGGGTCCCCTTCGGCCAGGTCCTCATCTCCGCCGACGACGTTCCCGGCCTGACCGTCGGCATCGAAGTCTGCGAGGACATGTGGGTGCCCGTCACCCCGGCCACCGAACTGGCGCTCGCGGGCGCGACCGTCCTGGCGAACCTGTCCGCCTCCCCCATCACCGTCGGGCGCGGCGCGGACCGCGAGCTCATGGTCCGCTCGGTATCCGCTCGCTGCTCGGCTGCCTACATCTACACGGCGGCCGGCATGGGCGAATCCAGCACGGATCTCGCATGGGACGGCGAGACCATGATTTACGAGGCCGGGGACCGCCTCGCGATCGGCGAGCGCTTCCAGGAGGGCGCGCACATCACGATCGCCGACGTGGACCTGGAGCGCCTGCGCACCGAGCGCAAGCGCCAGAACTCGTTCACGGACAACGCGCAGCGCTACTTCGCGGGGGATGAGCGCTTGTCCCCGCAGGAGGTCGAGTTCACCCTCGATCCGCCGCGCACCGACCTTGGCTTGGAGCGAGCGGTGAACCGCTTCCCCTTCGTCCCCAACGACCCCACGCGCCTAGAGCAGGACTGCTACGAGGCCTACAACATTCAGGTGGCCGGCCTGGTCCAGCGCCTGCGCGCGATCGGCAACCCGAAGGTCGTCATCGGCGTCTCGGGCGGCCTGGATTCGACGCACGCGCTGGTTGTGGCCTCCCGCGCGATGGACCTGCTCGGCCGTCCACGCACGGACATCCTGTGCTACACGCTGCCCGGCTTCGCGACCTCCGAACGCACGAAGACGAACGCGACGCTGCTGTGCCGCTACCTGGGCACGTCGTTCCAGGAGATCGACATCCGTCCGGCAGCCACGCAGATGCTGGCCGATATCGGCCACCCCTACGGAGAGGGCGAGGCCACCTACGACGTGACCTTCGAAAACGTCCAGGCGGGCCTGCGCACCGACTACCTGTTCCGCTTGGCCAACCATCTGGGCGGCATCGTGCTGGGCACGGGCGACCTGTCCGAGCTGGCGCTGGGCTGGTGCACCTACGGCGTGGGCGACCAGATGAGCCACTACGCTGTCAACACGGGCGTGCCCAAGACCCTCATGCAGCACCTGATCCGCTGGGTGGTGGCCTCCAAGCAGTTCGACGACCACGTCGGCGAGGTGCTCCTGTCGATCCTCAACACTGAGATCTCCCCGGAGCTGGTTCCCGCCAAGCCGGGCGAGAAGATGCAGTCCACGCAGGACAAGATCGGCCCCTACAACCTGCAGGACTTCACGCTCTACCACGTGCTGCGTCGTGGCGCGCGCCCCTCGAAGATCGCGTTCCTGGCGGAGAAGGCCTGGTCGGACGCCTCGGTCGGCTCCTGGCCGGTCGGCTTCCCCGAGGAGGACAAGGTCGCGTACTCGCTCGAGGAGATCGTCAAGTGGGAGCGCCTGTTCCTGTGGCGTTTCTTCAGCCAGCAGTTCAAGCGCAGCGCCCTGCCCAACGGCCCGAAGGTCATGGCCGGCGGCTCCCTGTCCCCGCGCGGGGACTGGCGCATGCCCTCGGACGTGTCGGGCGCGGATTGGGTCGCCGAACTCGACGAGGCCGTGAAGGGCCTGGTCGACTGACTTCACGCTCGCTCAGCTGACTTCACGCTCGCTCGGCTGACCGAGCTAGTTCCCGGGGCGGTGCTCATTCGAGCACCGCCCCTCGGCTTACTCAGAGCAGCACTCACATTTTCGCACGTAATTCCCCCGAGACGTCGCGGGATCACACGCCAAAAACGTTGAAAATACGCCGTTTTTCAATGTGCTAATAAAGCTTAGGTTAGCCAAATTACGTGCGAAATTTCTGAAATGCGTGAGCTTGACAACAAGCGACCATAGTCGGCGGGAGGGAGGTGCGGCCGACGAACGCGTGAACGCGGAGCCCCGACGGGGCAGCGCGAAACTATGTGCACACTCACACGCACGCTTGCCTAAATCTCTGTAAGGTTAGTTTTGACAGTTAGGTAAGCCTAGCTTTTCCTATTTCAGTCTCACCGCAAGCACCTATGACGGAGAAATGATGTCTCGCACGACCACCTCCCTGGCCGCCATCGCCGCCATCGCCGCCCTCGGCCTCGCCGCATGCTCTTCCGGCACCACCACTTCTTCCTCCCAGTCCTCCGCTTCACCGAGCGAGACCATGCAGGCCACCCAGGCCTCGTCCGTATCCATCGACGCGAACGACGGCACGGTCGAAATCAAGCTGCCCGTGACCCGCGCGGCCTCCCTCGACAACCGCACCTTCGAGGTGCTCCAGCAGTGGAACGTGCCCCTGGTCGCCGCCCCCAAGAAGCTGATCCCCACGACCGTCACCGCCTTCAACGGCGAAGACGTCGCCGACGTGGGCATGCACCGCGACCCCAACCTGGAGGCCCTGGTCGCCGCCGAACCCGACCTCATCATCTCCGGTCAGCGCTTCTCCAAGTACGACGCTCAGATCAAGGAGCTGGCGCCCGACGTCCCGCTCATCAACCTCGAGCCGCGCGAGGGCCAGCCCTTCAACGAGGAGCTCATCCGCCAGGTCACCGACCTCGGCGAGATCTTCGGCAAGCAGGCCGAGGCCAAGCAGCTCGTCGACGACTTTAACGCCTCGATCGAGCGCGCGAAGAACGCTTACGACGGCTCCTCCACCGTCATGGCGGTGGACGTCTCCGGCGGCAACATCGGCTACGTGGCGCCCGGCAAGGGCCGCACGTGGGGACCGGTCTTCGACCTGCTCGGCCTCAAGCCCGCCCTCGAGGTCGAAGGATCGACCGACTCCCACACCGGCGACGACATCTCCGTTGAGGCGATCGCCCAGGCCAACCCGGCGTGGATCTTCGTCCTCGACCGCGACGCCGCCATCACCAAGGACGGCTCCAACACTCCGGCCGAAACGGTCATCAACGACAACGCCGCCCTGCAAAACGTCGCCGCCCTGCAAAACAAGCACGTCGTGTACGCCCCCAACGACACGTACACCAACGAATCCATCATCACCTACACGGAGATCTTCAACTCCATCGCAGACGCCTTCGAGGCCGCGAAGAAGTGACCCTCTGACACCTTACGGGTGCCGCCCCTCGGGGCGG
>NZ_ALIY01000105.1:0-6343 GCF_000283035.1 Actinomyces sp. ICM58 | reverse complement strand
CATAAGCGGGACAGATCAGTGCGCGAAGTGACGCGTTCCCGTCAGGTACATCGTAATGCCCGCAGCGTTCGCCGCGTCAATCGACTCCTGGTCACGCACGGAACCACCAGGCTGGACGACCGCCTTCACACCCGCGTCGATGAGCACCTGCAGTCCGTCCGCGAAGGGGAAGAACGCATCCGAGGCGGCAACCGCGCCGACGGACCGCTGCTCCGGAGCCTCGGCCACAACCTCGGACGCGCGAGCGCCACCCGCGCTGTCCACGTTGGAGGCCGCCGCGTCGCCCGTCGAACGCGAGCCCAGCGTGTTCGCACGCTCAACCGCCAGCTTGCACGAGTCCACGCGGTTCACCTGGCCCATGCCCACGCCCACCGAGGCGCCATCCTTGACCAGCAGGATCGCGTTCGAACGCACCGCACGCACCGTGCGCCACGCGAACTCCAGGTCCGCCAGCGTCTCCTCGTCGGCGGGAGCACCAGCCGCGAGCGTCCAGTTCTCCGGCGAGTCTCCGGGCGCGTCGATATCGTCGCGCTCCTGGACCAGCAGGCCTCCGCTGATCTGCTTGAACTCGTACGAGCCGCGAACCGGGGGCTCGACCTGCAGGACACGCAGGTTCTTCTTCGCGCTCAGCACCTCAAGCGCGCCCTCCTCGTAATCGGGGGCCAGCACGACCTCGGTGAAGATCGGGACAATCTGGCGAGCCAGCTCCACGCTCACCGGGCGATTCACGGCGATCACGCCGCCGAACGCCGACACGGGGTCGCAGGCGTGCGCCAGGCGGTGCGCCTCGGCCACATCGTCCGCCACGGCGATGCCGCAGGGATTCGCGTGCTTGATGATCGCGACGCAGGGACGCTCATGATCGTAGGCGGCGCGCAGGGCCGCATCGCCGTCCGTGTAGTTGTTGTAGCTCATGGCCTTGCCGTGCAGCTGGCGCGCGTTCGCGATCCCCGGAGCCAGGGCCTCGTCGTCGGCCCCCTCGTCCTCGAAGGACTCGTCGATCTCGCGGTACACGGCCGCGCCCTGATGCGGATTCTCGCCGTAGCGCAGCGACTCCACGCGCTCGAACGCGTCGGCCACGAACACGGGCATCCCCGAGGCCTGCCCCTCCTCCTCGGGAGCCTCCACCACGTAGTCTTCCTCGGCCTGGTAGCCCAGGGACTCCAAGAACGCCGCGTCCGAGGCATCCAGGTGAGACTCGGCGGCCTCGTCGAGGGTCTCACGCACATCCTCAAGAGCCAGCTCGTCGGCCAGCCAGCCGGCGATCGCCAAGTCGTAGGTCGCCGTGTGCGCGAAAGCCTCGGCGGCCAGCGCGCGGCGCTGCTCGAGGGTGAAACCCTCCCCCGCCACGGCCTCGGCCACATCCGCGTAACGCTCCGGGGACGTCACGACCGCGACCGACGGGTGATTCTTCGCGGCGGCTCGCACCATCGAGGGGCCGCCAATGTCGATCTGCTCGACGCACTCGTCGAAGGACGCGCCCGACGCGACCGTGTCCTGGAACGGGTACAGGTTGCACACGACCAGGTCGAATGCCTTGATGCCCAGCTGCGCGATCTGCTCGCGATGCGCGGCCTTACGCTGATCGGCCAGGATGCCGGAATGGATGAAGGGGTGCAGGGTCTTGACGCGCCCCTCGAGCACCTCGGGGAAGCCGGTCACGTCGTCGACCGGGGTGACAGCCACGCCGGCGGCCGCGATGCGGGCAGCCGTCGAGCCCGTGGACACAATCTCCACGCCGGCCTCGCCCAGCGCGCGCGCCAGGTCCTCCAAGCCCGTCTTGTCATACACAGAAATCAGGGCCCGCTTAATCGGGCGCACGTCAATGGGTTCCAGGTTGTCCAGGGAAACGGACATAGTTCCTCCAGGTTGAGAGCCAAACCCAGGCGCCCAGGCGGGCGACGCCTCGCGGGACATGCAGCCGCTCCCCGGTGGTCATCCACCCTCGCCAGTCGCGACACCTCCAGTCTAGTTCAGGCCACAGCCCACGTCAGCCACCCACGGGGGTCGACCGCGTCACGATCACCCAGCGCGCCACCACTCACGCGCCGCCCTGGTCCCGGCCGCTCACCGGCTCCTCGCCCTCCTCGGCGACAACGCCCGCGCCCTCGTCCGCGCCCTCCTGCGCGGGCTCGGCGCCCTGCTCCTCCGGCTCCGCCCCGGCCTCGACGCCCGCGGTTGTGTCCCCCGTCGCCGCGGGCGCGGAAGCCTCAGCCCAGGCCTCGTCCGCGCCGGACGCACAGTCGCCATCCTCCCGATCGATCAACGAGGCCGTGGCAGCCTCACGGGACAAACGCTCAGCATGGCGACGACGCAGCGCCTCCCCCTCCGAACGCACACGCCCCGCGCCCTGGCCAACCAACGCAAGCGTCGTCGGATGAGTCGCCAGCGTGATGATCAGCGCTGGCAGCGCGATCTCGAGCACGAGGGCGAGCGTCGCCCACCCCACGCGCGGACCCATCGACGCCAGGCGCACCGAGCCCAGGCTCATCGTCGAACTCCACATCCACAGCGCAACCACCGACGCGAACACGCACGAGGCCAACACCCCCTGCGCGCTCTGATGCAGCACGTGCGAACGGCGGAAAAGACGCGACGACGCCACGCCGAGCCCCACTCCCAGCGCAATCGGAAGCAGCACCACCCAATTACCCGGCGCAGTCTGCGGAACCGCACCCAGCAGCGGAATCGGCGGAATCGGACCCGGATCCACCACCGTCGGCGAATGCAGCGAATCCGTCGCCGTCATGAAACCAACACCCGACCACCAGGCCGCCGCCCACGCCATAACCGTCGGCGCGAAAGCCACCTGAACGCCCACAATGAACGCCGTGTCCACACCCGAGGACGCACCGAGCAACTCCTGGATGCCACTCGCCCGACCCCACCCGGCCACAAGCGCAACCACAGCCGCCACCGCCGACGCCGCGACGGTCGCCACCACAAGCAGGCCACCCATCTTGAAACCACCGGAAATCCAATGCTGCATCGTCGGCGCATCATGATCGCGCGAAAAACTCGAAACCACGAACCACACCGAAGCGATCAGCGGAATGAGGACCGCCCCGATCGTGCCCGTCCACCACTGCGAACTCGCGCCCGACGTGCCCGACAAGAACCACGACGTCAACACGAAACCCGGAACCGCGAACAACGCTGACGACCGGGGAAAACCGGCCGTCGTGCGCAGCAGAATCCGCACGAGAACAATCAGTAGGGCCCCAACCAGCGTCGGAATAGCCCGGTAGGACACTCCCCCCGCCGCCGACGTTCCACCCATCACCGCGACCCACAGGTCGCCACCCAGGCCCAGCGCGTCACGCGGCGTCGTGTCATTCATCCACGTGTTCGAACGCAGCGACAAGAAGGCAAGCATCGTCAGGACCGTCGTGATCGCCCAGCCCGCGAAGGCCGCCTCGATACCGGCCAAGACGCCACGCGCCCACCCCTTGGGGACAGCAACGCGGATAGTCGCGCGGTCAGCAACGTAAGTCGTCGTGGTCCGCCGGGCACTGGGTACTTCTCTGATGCGCTCGCTCACACGCCAATGGTGACAGAATCAGCCCGGGGCCGCGACGCTGCGCGCCGACCCCGGGCCGATTCGTGCTGTGACGTTAGCGCGAGAGAATCTCGCGCGCGATCTGCGCCGTCTGCGAAGGAGTGCGTCCCACGCGCACGCCCACGGCCTCGAGCGCCTCCGCCTTCGCGGCGGCCGTGCCCGACGAACCGGACACAATCGCGCCCGCGTGGCCCATCGTCTTGCCCTCGGGGGCGGTGAAGCCCGCGATGTAGGCGACGACCGGCTTCGTCATGTTCTCCTGGATCCACGCGGCAGCGCGCTCCTCGGCGTCGCCGCCGATCTCGCCGATCATGATGACGAGGTCAGTGTCGGGGTCCGCCTCGAAGGCCGCCAGCGCGTCAATGTGGGTGGTACCCACGACCGGGTCGCCGCCGATCCCCAGGCACGTCGTGAAACCGAAGTCACGCAGCTCGTACATGAGCTGGTAGGTCAGCGTGCCCGACTTCGAGACGAGGCCGAGGCGGCCCGGGCCCGTAATGTCCGCCGGGGTGATCCCCAGGTTCGCCTGCGCGGGCGAGATGATGCCCGGGCAGTTCGGGCCGATCAGGCGCACGCCCGCCGCAAGCGCGCGCTCGACGACGATGGTCGAGTCCTGGACGGGGATGCCCTCGGTGATGAGGACGATCGTCTCGATGCCCGCCTCGATGGCCTCCAGGGCGGCGCCCTTCGCGAAAGCCGGAGGCACGAAGATGACGGAAGCATTCGCGCCGGTGGCCTCGCGGGCCTCGGCGACCGTACCGAAGACGGGGACCTCAACCTGGCCGTCGGTCACCTTGTCGGCGCCCGGGCCGTAGCCCTGCACGTCGAAAGTGACAGTCGTGCCCGCCTTGCGGGGGTTCGTACCGCCCACGATGGCCGTGCCGGCGCTCAGCATGCGCTGGGTGTGCTTGCGGCCCTCAGCGCCGGTCATGCCCTGGACGATGACCCGGGTATCAGAGTTGACGAAGATAGTCATGGGTGTTCTCCTGCGGTTCTCGGGTCGTTACTTCGACGGCGCCTGGGCTGCGAGCTCTGCTGCGCGCCTGGCTGCCCCGTCCATCGTTTCTTCCATGTGGACGAGCGGGTGCGCGGCCTGCTCGAGGATCGCGCGGCCCTCCTCGACCTTGTTGCCATCGAGGCGCACGACCAGAGGCTTCGAAGCCGCGTCGCCCAGCGTCTCGAGCGCGCCGACAATACCGCGGGCAACCTGGTCGCAGGCGGTAATGCCGCCGAAGACGTTGACGAACACGGAGCGAACCTGCTCATCGCCGAGGATGATGTCCAGGCCCTTCGCCATGACCTCGGCCGAGGCGCCGCCGCCGATATCCAGGAAGTTCGCGGGCTTCATGCCGCCGAACTCCTCGCCGGCCATCGCGACCACGTCGAGAGTCGACATGACCAGGCCCGCGCCGTTACCGATGATGCCGACCTGGCCCTCCAGGCGCACGTAGTTGAGCCCGGCCTCCTTCGCGGCGGCCTCGCGCGGATCCTGCGCGGCCACGTCCACGAGCTCGGCGTGGCCGGGGTGACGGAAGCGCGCGTTGTCGTCAAGGGTCACCTTGCCGTCGACCGCCCACACGGAGCCGTCGGGGCTGGAGACCAGCGGGTTGACCTCAACCAGGGTCGCATCCTCGTCGCGGTAGACAGTCCACAGGGTTTCGACGACGGGGGCGATCGCCTCGGCGGTCTCCTCGTCGAATCCCGCTTCCTTGGCGATGTGGCGGGCGACCTCGGCGTCGATGCCGACGACCGGGTCCAGGGGGACGCGGGCCAGGGCCTCGGGGCGTTCCTTCGCGAGGGTCTCAATGTCCATACCGCCCTCACGCGAGCACATCGCCAGGTGGCGGCGGTTCGAGCGGTCCAGCAGGATCGAGAAGTAGTATTCGGCGGCGATGTCCGCGCCGGACGCGATCATGACCTTCTTGACGATGTGGCCCTTGATGTTGAGACCGAGGATCGCCTGGGCCTTCTCGTAGGCCTCGTCGGCGGTGCGAGCGAGCTTGACGCCGCCGGCCTTGCCGCGGCCGCCCGTCTTCACCTGAGCCTTGACGACCAGCAGCGAGGCCCCCTCAGCCAGGAGTTCACGCGCGCCCTCGCGCGCCTCGTCGGGGGTTGACGCCAGGCGGTAGTCGAGCACGGGCACGCCGCGCTCCTTGAACATCTGCCGGGCCTGGTACTCGTAGAGATCCACCTTATTCCCTCCGTTGAACGTGGTGTGGTCAGCGCAATAATTCTAACGTGCGACCGGCACGAACGCGCCATTTCCTCCCATTATCAAGGCTTGTCACGGCCTTGACCGGAACGCAATTTCGCTTTATCAACGCTTTGCGTTGCGGGGCGGATCAGGGTCGTATCTCCCGCGGGCCAGGCCACGGCGCCCGAGGGCGCGGTCGGGCCCAGACAAATTTCGCACGTAATTTCCCTCGGTCATTTTTCGAGACCCCCCGAAAACGTTGCAATTCCAACGACATGAATTCAAACTTTGAACTAATCGCAGGGGAATTACGTGCTCTTCGCATTGTGGGGTGTGGGGGTGGTGGTCGAAGCGTCCCGGGGGTCGTGGACAGTGTCGTGGGACGACGACCGAACACAGGAGTTCACCTTGGGCGCCTCATCAACCAAAACTCGCATGCAATTCGGGTACCCGAACTTTCTGCAGCGCCCGAAAACGTTGCAATTCCAACGGTGCGATTTCAACGTTTGAAATACGTGTGGGGGAATTGCATGCGACATTTCTGAGGAACCACAACATGAGACGCCACAAAGGCACCACGAAGTGCCCCA
>NZ_ALIY01000104.1:0-9509 GCF_000283035.1 Actinomyces sp. ICM58 | reverse complement strand
GTCCACGAGCAGGGGGCGGGCCTCGGGCGCGCAGTAGGCGGCCAGGACCGGCAGGGCCACGTGTGCGAGTACGCCGGCCAGGACGCCGTGCGTCGCGCTCATGAGGAGGGCGGGTGCGAGCGCCCAGGCCAGCGAGAGCAGGAATCGGACCCGCAGCGAGGAGGTCAGGGAGCGGGTGGGCACCCACGCGACCATCGCGGCCAAGGGCGAGGAAGCGACGAGGAGGAAGGTCTCGACGGCGCCGGGCGTGACGCCCAGGGGCGCCGCGGGGGCGCTGAGCAGGGCCAGGAGGATCGTCAGGGGGTCGGCGCCCCCGGCGTAGCCGTCGCCGCCCGGGATCCACCCGGACCACGCGGCGTTCCACAGCTCGGTCCACGAGGCGGGCGCAGAGACCCACGCGCCGCCGACGAGTCCGGAGCTCGACCCCCACCACTGGAGGGCCGCGAGAAGAGAGGTCAGGACGAGGAGACCGACGGCGGCGGACGCCGACCGAAGCCGGTAGCGCCGCATCGAGGCGACGATGAGCGGGTCGATGCGTTCGCCGTGTTCGTCCTCGTCGACGTGGGCTGGTTCTTTGCGCAGCGACGCGGGCGTCACCTCGAGGGAACGCAGCGCGGAGCGCGGAACGGTGCGGCTCTTGGCGGCCCGTGCGCGCCCGGCGAGCAGGCGCGGGGTCGCGCCCATCAGCGAGAGCAGCGCGGCGATCTCCGGCACGGCCAGGGAGGACCGGCCAGTGACGATGCGCCCGAGGGCGCGGGCGGGGGTCCACACGAGGAGCCAGGCCGCCAGGAAGGGCAGGACGAGCGCCGGAGTGGCCTTGCACCAGTTGTATAGCTGCGCGAAGCGGCGCCGACGGAAGGACTTGGCCTGTTCGGCCTCACGGAGGGCCTCCGCCTCGGCGGGGTCGGCCGACGCGGTAGTACCCGGGGCGGCGCCGGCCTCGAGCGCGGGGGTGAGGGAGGCGCGGGCGTGACGCACGCGGGCGCGCGGGGCGACGATGACGCGGTAGCCGGCGAGGTGGAGGCGCCGTCCCATGTCGAGGCCGTCGCCGAAGGGGCCGAGGGCGGGGTCGAAGCCGTCGACGTCCCGGTAGGCCTCGGCGCGCAGGAGCATGCCGACGGTTCCGACGCCGAGCACGTCGGTCGTGCCGTCGTACTGGCCCTGGTCGATTTCCTCCTCGCCGATGCGCTCGAGGCGACGGGCACTGGATGTCGCGAAGATACCGAGTTCGAGGAGACGCTGCCCGTCCCAGCTCAGCTGTTTAACTCCGACCGCACCGACCGTTTTGCCGACAGCGGCGGCCTGGACGAGTTCGCTCAGGCACTCGGGCTCGGGCGCACAGTCGTCGTGGAGAATCCACCACCACTGGGCGGAGGCGAAGGGAGCACCCTGGGCCTGCGCGCGGCGAATGGCGTCTCCAAGGGTGCGCGCGCGGCCCACGCGCACGAGCTCGGCTCCGGCGGGGACGCGGTCGGCGGGGAAGGGGGTGACGTGGCGCCCGGCAACGTCAATGATGGTAAGGGAGTCCGGGGCCATCGATTGAGCATCGATGGCCCGAAGAACGGACTGGGTGAGCGGCGCGTCACCCCGGGTGACGAGGATGGCGCCGACGGAGCGCGAAGTGGGAATCAACCGGCCATACGGCGCAGGCGCCGCCTCTCGCGCTCGGACATGCCACCCCAGATACCGAAACGCTCATCGTTGGCGAGCGCGTACTCGAGGCAATCCTCGCGCACCTGGCATGCCTGACAAACAGCCTTGGCCTCGCGAGTGGAGCCGCCCTTTTCGGGGAAAAATGCTTCGGGATCCGTCTGCGCGCACAGTGCGTGCTGCTGCCACGCAAGGGGGCCGTCAACGCGGGCGTACAGCGCCGCATCGGCGTCCTCGGACCACTCGAGGGGTCCGTCACCGAAGATGTTCCACATGCGGAAGACTCCTTATAACGAATCGATCAATACGAGAATTACACGCGTGTCATTGCAGGAAGTCAAGCGGTTTCGCGTTATTGAGACCTTAAGAGTAGCACCTGACCCCCCGGTAGATCCTTACAGTTTTGTAATGACTTCACAGTTACCCAGTAGCTGGAAAGCCTGGGACCTTCGATATACTCACGACTATGAGTGACTCTGCAGCAAATAATATGACGAGGCTCACTACCCTCGTTCGCGTGATTAACGGATGGTCAGGACCCGCCCTCACCCAGTACGGCCGGGAACGAGTCGAGCTGGGAGGACCCGTGGTCAGCAGATGGCTCTCCAAGATCGCCAATTACCTGACAAACGAGCTCGCCGCCGACCTCTTCGGCTCCGACGAACCGGCACCAACTCGCATCTACACGTCCCTTCAACCCTGGCAGGACGCGCTCTGGCAGATCGCCGCGCGCGCGATGGGATGGGAGCCCCTCGACACGCGACGGCCTCTGCCCGGCGATCTATTTGTGACAAATTCTCTGGGGTCGGAGGCACGCGACGCGCTGGCGGCCGGCGCCCACGTACTCGCCCAGCCCCGCGCCTACCTGTCCTTCGCCTGGGACGCGCAGCTCGACGGGGCCGTGGACGCGCTGGCCGAGATCGCCACGGCGCCCGACGCCCTCATCGTGGACACCCCCGACCTCCTGGCCAGCGCGCGGGACGAGGCCCTGGCGGGGCTACGCGCCCCAGAGGGAATCAGCGGGTCGCGAGTCGCGCTCCTATGGGAGCAGCACACCGGGGCAGGGCAAGTGCTCGACCAGTGGATGCGAGGGCGCAGCGTGGTCCTCATCGACCCCCACGTTGTTTCGCCGGAGCGCCTCCCCCAGATCCTGGCGACGGAGGCCGCGGACGCGGGGCTGGTCACCTACGGCCGCTAGCGGCTACCAGACGCGCAGGACGCGCGCGGCCGCGAGCTTAAGCCCCTCAATGCGGTCGCGCCTGATCTGCGACCAGCGACGGGCAAAGCGCAGGCGGGCCCACTGCCCGTCGGCCTCAAGCTCGCGCAGGATCGCCGCGAGCTCGATGCGGCGCGGCGCATCGAAGGTCCCCACGGCCAGGGCGGCGCGGCACGTGCGGATGAACTGGTCGCGATAGAAGCCGTTGCGCAGCTTCTCCATGCGCGCGTCGCGAGCGCCCGCACCCGAATTGGCGCCCTGCACGTTGCCGCCGTGCTGGCGGTACTCCAGGGTTGGCTCCTCGCCGATCACCCAGGTCAGGCCGATCGAGCGCGCAAGGGCGTACACGTACCAGTCATGCACGCCGATCTGGCTGTAGTCGAGCCGCGCGAGCACGCCGACGAGCGAGCGGTGCGCCTGCGGAGAAAACACGTATGTCGAGCCGGGCCCGGCTGCCTCGAAGAGGAAGTCCCACTCGCGCAGCGGCTGCGACTTGCGGATCAGGCGGCGCTCCCCCACTCCACCGCCGGGCAGCGACTCGAAAGAAGTCACGTTGGAGGAGACGACATCCGCCCCCGTGGCGGCCATGAGGGCGAGCTGGGTGGCCAGCTTGTCCTCGTGCCAGACGTCGTCCTGGTCGGTGAAGGCGACGAAGGACCCGTCGAAGGGATGCGTCGTGAAGAGGTGCAGGAAGTTACCCGTCACGCCGGGGGCACCGTCGCGCTGAGGCAACACGGTGATGCGCGGGTCGGCCGCGGCGCGCTCTTCCAGGTGGGAGCGCGTCGCGTCCGTCGACGCGTCATCGGAGACGACGAGGGACACGTCCACGCCCACCTGGGCGAGCACGGAGTCCACCTGTTCGTCGAGCCACGCCCCGCCCTCGGCCATCCCGTTGTAGGTGGCCATGAGGACGGTGACGCGGGGGCGAGGCTGACCGTCGTCTCGGGTCACGCTACCCAAGGACTCAGTGCCCTTCGGCGGCGTACTTCGCCTCGACGGCCTCCTTGAGGGGAGCCCACCAGGCCTCGTTCTCGGTGTACCAGGCGATGGTGTCGGCCAGGCCGTCACGGAAGTTCGTGAAGCGCGGCTCCCAGCCGAGCTCGGTGACCAGCTTCGAGTTGTCGATCGCGTAGCGCAGGTCGTGGCCCGGGCGGTCGGTCACGTGATCGAAGTCGTCGGGGGCGTAGCCCATGAGCTCGTTGAGGATGGCGACGACGTCGCGGTTGTTCGTCTCGCCGTTCGCGCCGATCAGGTAGGTCTCGCCGATGCGGCCCTTCATGAGGATGTCCCACACGGCCGTGTTGTGGTCGCGCACGTGGATCCAGTCGCGCACGTTCAGGCCGTCGCCGTACAGGCGGGGGCGCACGCCGCGCAGGCGGTTCGTGATCATGCGGGGGATGAACTTCTCGATGTGCTGGTAGGGACCGTAGTTGTTCGAGCAGTTCGAAATCGTGGCCTCCACGCCGAAAGAACGCACCCACGCGCGCACCAGCAGGTCCGAGCCCGCCTTGGACGAGGAGTAGGGCGAGGAAGGGTTGTAGGGCGTGGTGGGCGTGAACTTCGCGGGATCGTCCAGCTCGAGGTCGCCGTAGACCTCGTCCGTGGAGATGTGGTGGAAGCGCACCTTGTGGCGGCGCACGGCCTCCAGCAGGGTGAAGGTGCCCACCAGGTTCGTCTGGATGAAGGGCGAGGGGTCCAGCAGCGAGTTGTCGTTGTGCGACTCGGCTGCGAAGTGAACAACCGCGTCCGCGCCGGCGACGACGCCGTCGACGAGGTCGGCGTCCGCGATGTCGCCCTCGACGACGCTCAGGCGCGCGGCCTGATCGGCGGGGATGTCAGTCAGGGAGGCGCGGTTGCCCGCGTAAGTGAACTTGTCCAGGACGACGACGTCGACGTCCGGATGGTCCTCCAGCAGCGTGTGAACGAAATTCGCTCCGATGAAGCCGGCGCCGCCGGTCACAACGATCTTCATGGGTATTCTCCTTTGCGCGCCCGTGGGCGTCCGAGGGTGGTTTTCACCGGTTTCCTGCCCACCATTATGCCGCACATTCACGGCAAACCCGACCCGCGACCCCCGCAGCCTCGTCGGATACGTCACTATTCGCCACGCGCAAGGTCCCACTACTGCCCCACCGCGCTGCTACATTGGACGCATCCCCAACGAAAAAGGACTCGACGTGACTCGTTTCGCCCCCGCGGTTCTCCTCCTCGCGATGTGCGCACTGGCCACGGCCTCGTGCCAGGTCACCGACTCCGCCCAGTCCGACCAGTCGGTGCCCGTGGCGTCCGTATCCCCGGGAGACCCCGGGCAGCCGGCGAACTCCTCCATGCCGACCCTGCGCGCGGCCTCCCCCGGTTGCGCCGCCATGGACGCCGTCTTCACCGATGCCCTGGCCTCCTCCGAGACCGGGCAGGCGTACTCCACGGTCGCGTCGCGGCGCGCCGGGGAAACCACCGCCGACGAGCGCCACCACGCGTGGGAGGCCTTCGCGGCGACCCTGCGCAACGACTACGCCACGCAGCTCAGCGCCGCGGCGACCGACGACACCGCGCGCGAGGCCCTGGCCGCCCTCAACGTCTACGTGGACCGCAACGCCGCCCTTGATTCGGGCGCCATCCCCGAATACGCCGACCAGGCCGCCGCCCAGGAGGCCCTCAAGCGCGGCGAGAAGCCGGAGACGAACCCCGCCTACGAGCAGGCCCTCGCCGAGGCCACGAGCGCCCACGCAACCCTGACGGCCTGCATGCCCCACTGGCCGGTCGTCTTCTAACCCGACCACAGCCTCGCGGCGGCCGAAGTGGCGGCGACTCGTGTAAATTATGGGTATCCGTCCGAAACAGATTGGTTCACTCCATGGCACGCGCGCTCGCCGACCACCTTGCTCCCCTGCGGGATCGTTTCGTCGCCTCGGCGGCCCGACCGCTCGCCCTCATCATCGTCGTGCTCGGCGTCCTCGCCGTCAGCGCGGGATGGGTCTTCGCCTCGCCCCCGGGTGCTTCCCCCGACGACGACTACCACCTGGTCTCCTCGTGGTGTCCACGCCCCGCCACCTCCTCGTGCGCGACGACCACGATCGACGGCAACCTGTACGTCATGGCACCCGTGACCACGTCGCATGCGCCGTGCGAAGCATTCAAGGCTGACAAGTCGCACGCCTGCATCTACGACTATTCGGACGACACCATGTTTCCGACAGACCGCTACAACGACGGTCAATACCCCTATGGCTTCTACCAGTTCCACCATCTCTTCACCGGACACAACGTCGAGCACTCGGTGTGGGTCATGCGTGCCATCAACGCCGGGATCGCCATCATCCTCATGGGGGCGATCGCTGCCCTGTCGCGCCGGTCCGTGCGTTTCAGCGTGCTCTTAGCTGCCCTGGTGTCGTGGACGCCGATCGGCCTGTACTTCATTGCCTCCAATAACCCCTCGTCGTGGGCGATCACCGGCGTCTTCTGCTACGGCGCGGCCCTCTACTCGGCCCTCAACGCGCAGGGGTGGCGACGCTGGGCTCTCCTCGGCGCGGCCGCTTTCGCGGCGCTGCTGTGCTACGGGTCCCGAGGCGACGCTGCCTTCTACGTCTTCGTTGCCTCCCTGGGAATCCTGATTCTGGCGGCCACGCGCCGTCACCTTCCCGAAATCGGCATCGCGACCGTCCTGAGCGTCATTGGCGTGTGGTGCATGCTCGGGTCCGGCCAGTCCGGACATATCGCCCAGTCTGATGCGTCCGTGACCCTGCGCGAGCGCATCGATATCGCGATCATGAACATCCGCTACCTGCCCGAGTACTTCGCCGGATTCGTTGGCTTGGACTCGGGACCCGGCTGGCGCGACACCCACCTGCCCGGCTACACGACGATCATCGGGCTCCTCGTTCTGGGTGCCGTGATCTTCTTCGGCGCGCGCGCGATGAGCTGGCGCAAGGCCCTGGCCGCCTTCGTGGTCTTCGGCGCGATGGCCGGCATCCCCCTCCTGATCGCGACCCCGCCCACGTTCCCCAACCTCGGCGGCTACCACTCGCGCTACGCACTGCCCCTGCTCGGCACCTGGCTGGTCATCTGGCTCGCCTCGAGCCGCAGGAATTCTTCGATCACGAAGGGGCAGCTGACGATCTTCGTCTTCTTCATGAGCGTCGTCGATGCCGTCGCGATGCACACGACGATCGCTCGCTACGTCAGTGGACTCCTCTACATCCCACACCTGGGTTGGATTGCGCCGGGTAACCTAAACGGGAACATCCAATGGTGGTGGGCGGGTGCCCCGATCACTCCGATGACCCTGTGGCTCATCGCGTCAATGGGTTACGCCCTGGCCCTCACGGCGGGCGCCTACCTGATCGGTCCGCGGGTGCGCGACGCTGAGGAAGCGGACGCCCCCGCCGCACGCGAGGCACTTGCGCCGCCTGCGGAGCCGCTGCCTGAGCCCGCCGCCACCGCCGTCCGCGAGAAGGAAGAAACAAAATGAGCGCCACAGTCACCGTCGTCGTCCGCACGCGCAACCGCCCGGCGATGCTCACCCGAGCCCTGGGTTCGATCGGATCGCAGACCTTCACGGACTACGAGGTCGTCGTCGTCAACGACGCGGGGGACGAGGCAGCGGTCGCCTCGGTGGTCGACGCCCAGGACGCGGAGCTGCGCGCCAAGATTCAGGTGGTCACCAACGCGGTGTCGAAGGGCCGCGAGGCTGCCCTCGACTGCGGCCTGCAGGCCTCGCATAACCGCTACTACGCGGTCCACGACGACGACGATTCCTGGCACCCGGAATTCCTGGCTCGCACGGTCGCCTATCTGGACGAGCATCCGGCCGCCGGGGGTGTCGCGACGCGCTGCGAGATCATCCGCGAGCGTGTGCGTGCGGACGGGACCTGCACTGAGATCGAGCGCGAGGTCCTGTCGACGGACATGTACGGCCTCTCCCTCGTGGACATGATGGTGGAGAACTACACGCCGCCGATCTCTCAGCTAATCCGCCGCGAGGTCGCCGATCGCGTGGGTCACTGGGATGGTTCCCTGCAGACGCAGGCGGATTGGGATTTCAACCTGCGTCTGCTCGCGGATTCCCCCGTCGGTTTCATTGACGAGGAGCCTTTGGCCTTCTGGCATCACCGTGACACGCTGGATCCGTCGCTGGGCAATTCGATCGTGACGGACGCGTATCTGCACACGTGGGACAACCTGCATATCCGTGATCGTTACCTGCGTGCCATGCTGGCGACGGAGGATCCGTCGTCTCCGCACCTGGGCCAGGCGTTGCTCACCGCGGAGTATTACCGGCGCACGCGCGAGGAGCTCTTGCGGGTGGAGTCCGGGTTGCATTCCTCGCTGAACCTGGTCCACGTTGACCTGCTGAACACGATGAAGGCCCTGCATCAAGAGGTGCACGAGCTGCGTGGGGAGGTGGCTGCCCTGCGTCAGGAGCTGGAGGATAAGCCGACGCTCGGGGAGTCGCTGCGTAGCGCGGCGAAGGCCCCCACGCGCGCGGCGCGGCGCCTCTTGAAGCGCGGATAGGGGATTTGTCGGGCGCGAGCGCGAGCCCGCCTCCCTCGTCCCCGGGTCGGCCCCGCTTCGGGGCCGACCCGTTTGCGTGGTGTCTCTACGGGAGGGGGCGCACGACGTCGGGGGTCATGTTGGCCCACCCGTAGCTGGCGGTGATGTGGTCCATGCGCGCTGGGCGGCCCATCCAGTCGGTGTGGACAATCATGTCGTCGCCCAGGTAGATGGACACGTGCGTGACGACGCCGCCGCTCCTGTAGAAGATGAGGTCTCCGCGCTGGCGCTGGGCGAGCGGCACGTGCTGGAAGTACGGGTAGGCGTAGAGTTCCTGGGACGTGCGGTAGTCGGGCCACCCGTGCTTGATGACGGTGATGGGCTGGGGGTCGAGACCCGCGGCGTACAGGGATTGGAGGACGAGGCCGGAGCAGTCGAATCCGAGGTCGTAGGGGCCGGCGCCTCCCCACGTGTAGGACGAGCCGGTCTGGTTCCACGCGTATCCGATGAGTGCTTCGATGCGCTCTGAGCGCGTGGCGGTCAGGGGCAGCGGGCTGGCCTGGTACTGGTCGACGGTCCAGGGGTATCCGGTGTCCATGGCGTCCCAGGTGGCTCGGTCGACGACGCCGGTCGGGCTCAGGCCCGCGCGCCGCTGGAAGTTTGTGACGGCGGAGACGAAGGCGGCGTCGACGCTGGCGAGCTTGGTGGCGTGCCACAGGCCGAGGCGCTGCTGCACGATGCGGACCTTGACGCCGTTCATGCCCCACGTCAGGGTGTTGGTCTGGTCTCCGAGCCCGGTGATGTGGTCGGTGGGCTGGAGGTAGCCGGCCGGCGCCTCGTACCCGCGCCACGCGCCCGAGGCGTCGAACTCGTAGCGGCGCCCGTTCAGTTCGAGCGGGGTTGTGCGCATGATGCCGCTATCGGTGTCGAGGTAGTACCACTCTCCCCCGTCCTTCAGCCACCCGCCGATCTGGGCGCCGCTGGGGGCGAAGTAGTGCCAGCCGTCGGCCAGGCGCGCCCACCCGGTGCGCATCGCACCCGAGGAGTCCATGCAGTACCAGGTGCCGTCCACGCCCACCATGCCGGTCGCCATGACGCCCGTGTTCGGATCGAGGTAATACCACGCTCCCCCGTCCTTCACCCACCCGCCGAT
>NZ_ALIY01000103.1:0-4360 GCF_000283035.1 Actinomyces sp. ICM58 | reverse complement strand
CCTTGAACTACCAGCTGCGCAAAATCACCAAGAACCGAGGGCATTTCCCCAGCGAAGAAGCCGCCGTCAAACTCTTATGGCTCGCCATCTGCAACATCGAAGACAAACGAGCCGCCCAGCGCCTCACAGACGCAGGAAAACCCCCCAACAAACGAACAGGACACACCCGCCTCATCCAAGGACACACCACCACCAACTGGAAACAAGCCCTCGCCCAACTCACCACCGCCTACCCCGACCGAATCACCCCCTACCTCTAACCCCCATACACAGAAAAATTGACAGGCTCCAAGACATCGATGGAGCCCAGGAATGGATAGGTGCCTACCAGGCCTGGTGCACGCGCTGGAAGGGCTTCCTGGAGGAGAAAACACGCAGGCCTGACGGAGGGTGGGAATACACCCACGAACGTCTCGTTCGGGCTCGTAACAGCCTTAACAAGCTCATCTCCCAGGGGCTCTTGTTCACCTACCTGGACCCCACCTGGACACATCAGATGCCCGCGATGACCAACCAGATCGAAAGCACGAACGCGCGCCTGCGCCAGATGCTGCGCGACCACCGCGGCATGCGCCTGACCCGACGCATGAAAGCCGTGTTTTGGTGGTGCTACACCCACTCTCCCCACCCGCAACCAGCAGCAATAATCCTGGTGACCATGCCCACCGACGAAGCCCTCGAAAATGCTTGGTATCAAGCCTGTCAAACCCACCAAGCCACCGGCACCATCCCCGGCTGGGGCGACGCAATCTGCTGGAACGAACTCCACCACACCACCCCCTACCACAACACCTGGGACTAACCCCAGCAACACGAAATGTCCTATAACCCGCGTTTTCGCTGTTCTGTGGCGGTTTTGGGGTGTTGAAGCCGGGTGTGTGGTGCCATGGAGGAGCCTCTGACGGCGGCTGATCGGAACCTCGGAGGGGTGACTCAGGGGCTCGCTCGGTGCGTCGAGGCAGAAAGCGTCGAAAAGTGTGGCCTTGCGTCAAAAGGTTCAGCTCCGTGTCAAAAAGTACGGCCTCGTGCGCTCACAGATCAACCAGAAAACGGCGAGGTCCAAAGGAAGGCCCGGAGACCGAGTTTGAAAAACCGGGTCATGTTGGATTTGGACCAAGCGTGTGCTCTTGCATTCGACTTAGTCTTACAGTATCATAGTGACGCAGGTAACTATCTATTACCCGAATATATCCAGATTCTGAGAGCTTGGAGAAGTCGTGGTCACCGTTGACCTTGGCACCCGTGTTGAAGAGGTCGAGGAAACTGTTCGTCCTCAAATCACCTCGAAGTTCCTGTGCACCCCTGGGTGCCCGACCGGCGGCATTGCATGCTTCACTACCCAGTGCACTAACGGCTACAGCATCTCTGTTGGCTGCAAGTGGTTGGTAGCTTTGTCGCAACAGTCGGCCCTGGAGGTAAAGCATCCTAGGCCTAACCTCCAGGGCCGTTTTCTTTGAAAGGTAGGCCATGCCAGCTATATCGGTAACTGATTTGTCGGTTGGGTACAAGAATTCCCCAGTAGTGAGCGGCATTAACTTGCAGCTAAATACTGGCAGGATAATCTGCCTCCTTGGACCAAATGGAGCAGGTAAAACCACCTTAATGAAAACGCTCCTTGGTCGGATAAAACCAGTAAGTGGCCACATTAGATACGATCAGACAGACATTAGCGAAATGTCAGCTGCAATCGACCATCCAAGCTACTTTCCGTATCTGAGTGGTAAACAAAATGTACAGGTCGTCGCGGCATTCTGGGGTCTGAATGTTGATCCTGAGTCGGCCTTGGATAGTGTGGGCATCGTCCACGCTGCCCACGGGCGGAAAGCCAAGGACTACTCGACCGGCATGAAGGAAAGGCTGGAGCTTTGTCTTGCTTTATTATCTAGACCAAAATTTTTGTTCCTTGATGAGCCACAGAATGGTTTGGATCCAGATGGCATGATCTCCTTGTCTGCGACACTTCGTCGTTATCGGGACGAAGGGAACTGCGTTGTAATATCAACGCACCTCCTCCATGAGATTCAAGGCGTCCCGGATGAGTGTGTCGTAGTTCGTAACGGCAAAGCTTTGCATATCCCCGACCTCAACGGCGTGAATCTCGCGGACCTATATCACCGGAGGTAGGGCCATGCCAATCACTTCAGCTATCCGTGCTTTGCTTACTTACTATTGGAATATCTGGTATTTCCTCGCGGCTATCTTGGGCTCAATGGCGTCGCTATTCCTCGGCGCATGGATTTCAAGTGAGGCAAACGGAACTCCAATAACAGGGGGATACAGCTTCTTCTTTACTGGAACGCAGCCACTGATTTCCCTCGCATTACTCTATATACTTGACGCTAGGGTTTCCGAGGTCCACTACGGGGGTTTGCCTCGGGAGATATACATTGCTTGGTTGCCTAGCATCCTGCGCACTATCTGTCGAACGCTTTTAATAATTCTTGTAAACCTGCTTAGTGTGCTGTTATTCGATCTAACAATGGTTTTGTCTGGTTCGAAGATGCACTCTGGGCTAGCGACCCTGCTTTGCTTTCTTACCTTCCAAAGTATACTAATCGCTCTGATCTACTCGACATTAGAAAGTCTCTCAAAACCTCCGGCTGCCGCGGTAATTTCAGGTGTTCTTCTGTACTTCTGGATAGTGCTACCCGGTAACCTAGCTGACAATGCTACTCCATACATATCAAACGCCCTCCACTCCGTAGGGCTGAATCTCAATGGTACCGCAATCTCGTTCGTAGATATCCAGGAGCAATCAAATTTCGGTTTCTCTGCGCTTATCCCGGTACCAATCCTAATTATTATCTATGTTCTTGTGACTAGGTTTCGGAGTAAAGGAGCAGTACGAAAATGAAGTTTTTGTGTTCTATCGAGCGAATCGCAATCATTCGTTGGGTCACGATTGCTTATATCGGCGCACTAGTTCTTCCGCTGCTGTTTCTCCGTTATGGAAATACCATTGCCGTAGCGCAATCCGGGTTACTCATCATGCTCCCAATTGCCACGGCAGGTCTAGCTTTGTCGCACGCTAAGGTCCCTGCCTCGTATGTCTCGTTTAGTATTCACGATAAAGTTCTACTCCGATTCATTGCTAAATCGCTGCTTCTGGCACAAGTAGTTAACCTTTGTTTGAGTCTGCTTTATGTCTCTATCATTGGCGAGCTTGTTAATGAGACACTGTCGAGCCATACTGCTTTAGTACTTGTTTTCTCTTCGGTTGTGCTAACTCTGGCCTGTTTTACGCTTCGACTTTGGACTACTTCATTAGTTTCATGGATTGTTATCATCTTTTTTGTGGTGGCGGGTCTTCCGATTAGCACAGGTGATTTTGCAAACTCACCGGTCTTGTTTGCTATCCTTCCCACGACTTGGATTTTAAAAGGTGCCACCTTTGCCTCTTATATATTTTCTACCGGGTTTCTGTTGGCTGCGATAAGTTCAGGGTTTTTACTGAGGTCGGTGAAACGAGCATAGTTATACTATGCTTGGAAAACCGTATGTGAGGATAGCTGCACTTCCAACGGATAGGTTCCCAAGTGTCGGCAAAGCGGTGTTAGCATTTGCTAAAACCATTCTATCGAATCCCAGTTTTTGATCGGTCCTTGCAAGTTCCACACCTTCGTTTCATTCCGCTATCACGAAGACTATTTCCTATGGAGCGTTTGACGATCAAACAGTAGCACCAAAGATTAACCGAAGCGCATTAAAGCACCTTTCTCGACTCACATCTAGAGCAACTCCCTTCTCAACTTACGCAACCGTTGGAGTACTTGGGGTTTTTGCATGGAGTGCCGATAACCGGCTCTTCCGAGTTGAGTGTGGGTGAGTGGGTGTTGGTTGGGGGTTGCGGGTAGAGGTCGAGGTCCTTGATGATGCGCGGACTGGAGGGGTCCGGGTTTTTCGGACCGTTTGTTTTGAGAGGGTTGTTCTGAGTAGTCCCGGCTGCTTGTGGCCGGGCAGAATGGATGACCATGAGGAAGTTCTCGAAGCACACGCCTGAGCAGATTGTCGTAAAGCTGGAGAAAGCCGAGGCGCTGGGAGGAGAGGGCATGAGTACGGCCCAGGCCTGCCGCGTGCTGGGTATCAGCGAGGCGACGTTGTGCCGGTGGCGCCAGCGTTATGGGTCGATGAGTCGTAGTGAGGCCAAGGAACTGCGTGAGTTGCGCGAGCAAAACGCGCGCCTCAAACAGTTACTGGGCCAAGCCGAGCTGGAGAAGGCAGCGCTGCGAGAGCTCGCGGAGGGAAACTTCTAAGCCCGGCGCGCAGGCACGACGCTGTGAACCACCTTGTCAGCCAGGGGTTTTCTCAGCGCCTTGCACGGGCGCGTTGCCGGGCTGTCCCGGTCAGCGTATTGCCGCAC
>NZ_ALIY01000102.1:0-2781 GCF_000283035.1 Actinomyces sp. ICM58 | reverse complement strand
AGAACCGTTGCAACCACCACTAGAACCTAGAATTTGGTTCCCCTACCTTTTATTAGGTATCGAGAATTGCCCGGAATTCCAACGATCTGATTTCAATATTTGAAATAGGTCGCGCGGAATTGCATGCGACATTTTTGGGTAAACATATGTCAGAGCAGCGTCAGAGCAGTGTCAGGACAGCGCGGGCGAGGGAACTCGGGCGCGGGGGCACGGGACGGCTCGTCAGCAGGCCCACGCCTCATCAGCGGCCCCGGGCGATGACCTCCACGCCGGGCAGGGATGCGCGGTAGGCGTCGAGGAAACGCTCGTACCCGGCCACGCCCTCGGCGGTGGGCTCGAGGGTCGCCACCGAGGCGTCCGCGAAGACGCGCTCAGAGAGGTACTCCGGCAGTGCGAAGCCAGCCTCGCCCCCCGCGATGACCGCACGGTAGCGCGCGAGTACCGCGATACCCCACGCGCCACCCTCTCCCGCGGTGCCACCAACGGAGACTGGGATGTTCAGCGAGTCGGCGAGGATCTGCTGGGCGACACCCGGCGTCTTGAACAGGCCGCCGTGGGCGAAGAGCGAGTCGAGGCGCACCCCCTCCTCGCTCAGGATGTCAACGCCGATCCGCACGGCCGCGAAGATGCTCATGAGCTGGGCGCGCACGGCGTTGGCGAGGCTCACGCGCGCGTCGGCGGTGTGCGTGAAGACCGGCTGGGCCGCCACCTGGCCTACGAGCGGCTCGGCGGACAGGGTGTTGTAGGCCATGACGCCGCCCGCGTCGGCCTCGCCGGTGAGCGCGTGGTTATAGAGGGCGTCGTAGATCGCGGGGACGCTCGCATCGGCGCCGACGAGGCGCGCGAAGTCCGCGAACCATCCGACCCACGCGTCGATCTCGGACGCGCCGTTGTTCGAGTGAACCATGGCGACGGGCGAGCCGTCGGGCGTCGTCACCATGTCGATCTCGGTGTGCAGCTGCGCGAGGGAGCGCTCGAGGACCGCCATGAGGAAGACCGAGGTGCCGCACGAGATGTTGCCGGTGCGCTGCGCGATCGCGTTGGTCGCGATCATGCCGGTGCCTGCATCGCCCTCGGGCGGGCAAAGCGCGATGCCGGGTCGCAGCGTCCCGGTCGGGTCGATGAGCGCGGCACCCTCGGGGGTCAGTATGCCCGCGTCCTCGCCGGCGCTCAGCACGGTCGGGAGGATGTCACGCAGACGCCACGGGACCAGGCCCTCGACCATGGCCTCGTACTGATCAAGGTAGGACTCCACATAAGTGCCCGTGGTCGAGTCGATCGGGAACATGCCCGAGGCGTCGCCGACGCCCAGGACGTGGCGTCCCGTCAGCTGATGATGGACCCACCCGGCCAGGGTCGTCAGGCGGGCGACGCGCGGCGCGTGTTCCTCGGAGTCGAGGACCGCCTGATGCAGGTGGGCGATCGACCAGCGCAGGGGGACGTTGAAGCCAAAGAGGCGGGTGAGCTCGTCAGCGGCGCGACCCGTGTTGGTGTTGCGCCACGTGCGGAAAGGCGCGAGCAGATTGTCGTCGGCGTCGAACGCGAGGTAGCCATGCATCATCGCGGAGATACCGATCGAGCCGTAGGACATGGGGGTGACGTCGTAGCGCTCGCGCACGTCCGCGACCAGGGAGGCGTAGGCGCTTTGCAGGCCGGCGACGACCTCGTCGAGGCGATAGGACCACAGGCCGCCCTCCAGGTGGTTCTCCCACCCGTGGCCGCCGGTGGCGAGCACCTCGTGGTCGGGTCCGATGAGCACGGCCTTGATGCGGGTCGAGCCGAATTCGATGCCGAGCGCGGTGTCGGCAGCGGTGATGGCGACGCGGGGGTCGGTGCTCATGTGTGCTCCTTGGGTCTTCATTGACGAGGCCGTGGCCCGGAATGCGCTAACGGTAACACTTTCGCGTAGATAGCGATTGGGGCGCACACGTCTTTATCGGACACCCTGTTCGCTATTAGTGTCTTGATCCCAGATTATCGGGCGTTGATAGCATTTTGACGACCATGTCATTCCCGACTCATCGAGCATCACATACTCTTCCAACTATTTCCAAAGAGAGATAGACTACGCGTAGTCACTTTTTGAGGAGGACACATGTCTACGGCACGGGTTGCACGCTCCGTCAAGCTCGATCCCGAGATCGACGCCCGCCTCACGGCCCTCGCTAAGCGGACGGGACGAACGAAGTCGTTCTACATGAATCGCGCCATCGAGTCAGCGCTCGAAGAGATCGAGCTGGCCTACTCACTACAGGCGGAACTCGAGGACATTCGCAGCGGCCGAGCCACATCCGTGAGCCTCGACGAGGCGGTGAAGACCCTTGGCCTGGAGGGCTGAGCTGTCACCGCGTGCATTGAAGCAGCTCAGCAAGCTCGATAAGCCAACCGCACGCCGTATCATCGACTACCTCCGCGAGACTGCGAGCGGCGAGGATCCCCGCTCACGAGGGAAGGGACTGACCGGCAACCTGGCAGGCTTTTGGCGATACCGTGTCGGCAACTACCGGATCATTGCTTCCATCGAAGATGATGAGTTATTGATCCTCGCCATCAACATCGATCACCGGTCACGCATCTACCGCTGACCTACCGGGCGCCGAAGCCCGCGATGAAGAGCTCACGCGCGCGGTCGATGGCGACGAGTTCCTTGTCGGTGAGCGGCTTGGTGGCGCTGCGCTCGATGAAGGTCAGGACGACGGACGCGTAGACGTCCGCGGCCAGTGGAAGCACCTCGTCGTCCACGCGACCACGGGCCCAATCGGTAAATACCGAACAGCACGT
>NZ_ALIY01000101.1:0-3333 GCF_000283035.1 Actinomyces sp. ICM58 | reverse complement strand
CGGGGCACTCGCCCCGGGCCCGCCCCCTGTCACAGCGACGACAGCCCTGTCAGCCTCGCAGGCCAAAGAAGTTCCAGGACTTCTTGTCGGGCGCCGGCTCCTCGGGGTGGTCGAGGAGACCGCGCGAGAGAGCGGGGGCCGTCGGCGGCCACAGGGGCACGCGGATGGCGAGCATCGCCTGGATCGCGTGGTAGACGTCCCAGCGCGAGGACTTGGCGGGTTGGACGCTCTCATTGTTGGGGCCGAGGCGACGAATCCAGCGTCCGGGCTGGGTGATCAGGTAGTCGTGGATGTAGTCGACGAAGGAACGGTAGCAGTGCTCGAAGTGCTCGACCTCGTCGAGGCGGTGCCCATCATCCAGCATGGCGCGGCGCACGGCGACGGCCGCGCACACGCCCTCACACACGACCCACTGCTGGTGCTCGTCCTCGCCGGGCACGGGATCGCCCTGGTCGTTGACGCCGGTCGAGAAGCCGGGGGCGCCGCCGGTGCGACGCCAGCCGTCGACGCGGGCGCGTTCGAACAGTTCGGTGCCCATCTCGAGCAGGTAGTCGGGCACGTCCCAGCCCATGGAGCGCAGGCCGGCGCGCACCTGCAGGGTGAAGCGCGCGAGCTGCATGGAGTGCCCGGTGACGTAGCCTTCGTGGTAGCGGCGCCCGTCGTTGCAGAGCTTTCCGGCCTCGAGGCTGGGCTGCCATTCTTCGTCGTAGTACTCGGGGATGCGCCAGTTGTTCTTGGAGGCGACCTTGTACGCGAAGGCCGTCATCTTTTCGGCGCGGTCGAGCCATTCGGGCTCGGTCGTGGCCTCGGCGGCGGCCATGTAGGCCTCGATCGTGTGGATGAGCGTGCCGAGCGCGTGCACGGGTGCGGGCTCGGTGAAGGCCTCATCGTACTGGTCCCACACGAGGCCGTAGTCGTCGATCCAGTAGTCCTTCTGCTCTTGGAGCATGGTTTCGAGGAGCTCGTGCGCGCCGGGCCGGTTCGCGACGGTCGCGGCGGCCACTCCGAGCAGCGCGTACACGGTGTGGTACTGGGACTTCACGCGCGACGCCTCGTCCCAGGGGACGCCGTGGCCCTCCTCGTCGGGTTCGGCCTTGATCTGGTACCACATGCCGCCGTTGACGGGGTCCGTGAAGTACGTGGTCAGCGACTTGACGGCGTGATCGGCGTAGCGGCGCGTGCCGGGCAGGCCCATGAGCGCACCGAGGGAGAAGATGTAGGCCATGCGCCCGGTGACGGCCAGGTCGATGGACCGGCTCAGGTCCGGTTTGCCGTCGGCGTCCAGGTGCGCGAAGCCGGTGGGCACGATCGCACCTTCGGCTTCCTCGATGAGCGCCTGCATGTTGGCGCTGAGCCAACGGTTATGTTCGATGGAATCAAACCATCCCACGATGTTCCTCCTGCCAAAACAGCCACGGTCTGCGGTGACCGACCTCTCATAGGATAGTCGCTTGTGTCCTCGTTTGGGAATACGTGCTGCCCTATGAGTCATATTCGGGGACGAGGCCGGGGCTCAATATGCGCTGACCTGTGGTTTTGCGCCCGCTCGGCCACGGCCTCGGACGGGAGGAAACGATGAGCCGTTTCACGGCGTGGACGGCACTACACACGAAGGGACGTTACGTGCAACACTGTGTTCATGCATGATCGAGCTGGCACACGTGCCCTTCCAGAAGACCTCATCAACGTCGACGATGTCATCTCCGCCTACTACGACATCGTCCCTGACCCGACCGACGTGGGACAGCGCGTCGCGTTCGGAACGTCGGGCCACCGCGGCGCTTCGCTGGACGGTAAGTTCAACGAGGCGCACATCATCGCCATCACCGCGGCGATCATCGAGTACCGCGCCTCGCAGGGCATCAACGGACCGCTGTTCATCGGCCGTGACACGCACGCCCTGAGCGAGCCCGCGTGGCGTACCGCCCTGGAGGTCCTCGCGGCCGCCGGCATCGACACGCGCATTGACTCGCGCGGCTCCTACACGCCGACCCCCGCCGTGTCTGTCGCGATCCTGGGCGCGAACGGCGCGCCGGCGAATCTGCGCACCGAGGGCGACGGCCTGGCTGACGGCATCGTCGTGACCCCCAGCCACAACCCGCCGCGCGACGGCGGCTTCAAGTACAACCCGCCTCACGGCGGCCCCGCGGACACGGACGCGACCGGTTGGATCGCGGCGCGCGCGAACGAGCTGCTGGATTCGGGCGAGTGGAAGGACGTTCCGCGCGTCACCGGCTCCGAGCTGCTGCATGACCCGAACATCAAGCCCTTCGATTACCTGGAGTTCTACGTCTCGCAGCTGGACCAGGTTGTCGACATTGAGGCGATCCGCAACGCGGGCGTGCGTATCGGCGCCGACCCGCTGGGCGGCGCGTCCATCGACTACTGGGCGGCCATCGGCGAGCGTTACGGCCTGGATCTGACGGTCGTCAACCCCGAGGTGGACCCGGCGTGGCCGTTCATGACGCTGGACTGGGACGGCAAGATCCGCATGGATTGCTCGTCGCCCTACGCGATGGCGTCTCTGCGTCAGGCCATGACCCCCGACGCCGAGGGCAACACCCCCTACGACATCGCGACCGGCAACGACGCGGATTCGGATCGCCACGGCATCGTCACACCTGACGGCCTGATGAACCCGAACCACTTCCTGGCTGTGGCCATCGAGTACCTGTTCACGCACCGTCCCGGGTGGAGCGAGGATGCGGCCGTGGGTAAGACCCTGGTGTCTTCCGCGCTGATTGACCGCGTCGTGGCCGCCATGGGCCGCAAGCTCATCGAGGTGCCAGTGGGCTTCAAGTACTTCGTGCCCGGCCTGCTGTCCGGCACCGTGGGCTTTGGCGGTGAGGAGAGCGCGGGAGCGTCCTTCCTGCGTAAGGACGGCACCGTGTGGTCGACCGATAAGGATGGCATCATCCTGGCGCTGCTCGCCTCGGAGATCCTGGCCGTGACCGGTAAGACCCCGTCGCAGCTGCATAGGGAGCAGGTGGAGCGCTTCGGTGCTTCCGCTTACGCTCGTATTGACGCGGCCGCCTCCCGCGAGGAGAAGGCGAAGCTCGCGGCCCTGTCCGCGGACGATGTGACCGCGACCGAGCTGGCCGGGGATCCGATCGTCGCCAAGCTGGTGCGCGCGCCCGGTAACGACGCGCCGATCGGCGGCCTGAAGGTGACGACGGAGTCCGCGTGGTTCGCGGCTCGCCCGTCGGGCACCGAGGACGTGTACAAGATCTACGCGGAGTCCTTCAAGGGTGCCGAGCACCTGGCTGAGGTTCAGGAGGCCGCCAAGCAGGTCGTGTCCGACGCCCTGAACGGCTGACGCTCTGACGCTGCCCG
>NZ_ALIY01000100.1:0-3219 GCF_000283035.1 Actinomyces sp. ICM58 | reverse complement strand
GGCCCCCGAGGCCCAGCAGATCGCCGAGGCCCTGGCCGAGCTCGGCGTCGAGCCGCTGGCCGAGGGCGCCGAGGACGGCGTGGACGCCGCCGAGGTTCCCACGACCGCGTTCCCCCTCGCTCCCCCGCCGCCCATGCCCGCCTCCAGCGGCTACGAGCGCGAGGGCGAGGCCTACAACACGGACTTCCCCCACCCCGAGCCGCTCGCCGACGCGCCCTCGACCCATCAGATCCCGCGCGTGCGCCCGATCGACGAGGAGCCCGTGCCCGCTGCCCCCGCTGAGGAGGCCACCGAGGTCCTGTCCGCGATCCCGGCCGCGCCCACGGTGCCCGCCACGGCCTCGTCGACCGCGCACGAGCCCAAGCCCACCAAGGAGACGCCCGAGCGCTCCGGCAAGCTCATCGACCCGACGCGGCCCGCGCTGCTCTTCGGCCTCGTCCTGTTCCTCTTCGGAGCGATCTGGGGCCCGTGGATGGCGACGCGCCCCGTCACCGACCTCGACTTGGGTCAGTCCCTGCGCGCCGGCCTCAACCCCGACCAGAACCAGAGCGAACCCGCGCCGAACCTGACCACCACGCCGCCGCCGGCGCCCTCCGTGACGCCCGTGATCTCCTCCGTGCAGGTCCTGTCGTGGAACAACGACGACGGCGACCACCCGGACCGCGCGATCAACATGATCGACTCCAACCCGTCCACTTCGTGGAGCTCACGCTGGTTCGACAACAACCAGTTCCGTGACGAAACCTCCGTCACGATCGTCGTCAAGCTCCAGCAGAAGGCCACCGTGTCCTCGGTGACGCTCAACATGGATCCGGCGACGTCCGGCGGCGAGATCGTCGTGCGTAACGTCACCGACCCGGCGAATCCGCGCGGTGGAACAGAACTGGCCTCCTCGGCGTTGTCTCCGACGACGACGATCCAACTGCCCGAGCCCGTCGAGACCGACACCATCGCGCTGCAGTTCCGCTCCATGCCCAAGGGCCAGGACGGACGCAACTGGGCGTGGATCTCCGAACTCACCGTTCAGTAACCCTAAGGAGGGTACGTATGTCTTTCGTGACGATTCCGGGCCTTGTGACGGCCGAAAACACCGATATCACCGCTGAGACCGCCGAGGTCCAGATCCCGTCGACCGAGGTCCCCGAGGGCGCCACCGTCCACGACGTCGTTATCGTCGGCTCGGGCCCCGCCGGTTACACGGCTGCGGTCTACACGGCCCGCGCCGGCCTGGCCCCCATCGTGCTGGCCGGCCAGCTGACCCCGGGCGGCGCGCTCATGACCACGACCGAAGTCGAGAACTTCCCCGGTTTCCCCGAGGGCATTCAGGGCCCCGAGCTCATGGACAACATGCGCGAGCAGGCCGAGAAGTTCGGCGCGGACATTCGCTACGAGGACGTCGTCGCCGTCAACCTCGAGGGCGATGTGAAGGCCGTGGCGACCGAGGACGAGGTCTTTTACGCGCGCGCCGTCATCCTGGCCACCGGCTCGGAGTACCGTCACATGAACGTGCCCGGCGAGGAGGAGTTCTCCGGCCGCGGCGTCTCCTACTGCGCGACCTGCGACGGTTTCTTCTTCAAGGATCGTCGCCTCGCGGTCATCGGCGGCGGCGACTCCGCGATGGAGGAAGCGACCTTCCTGACGAACTTCGCGTCCGAGGTCGTCGTCGTGCACCGCCGCGACGCCCTGCGCGCCTCGCGCGTCATGGCCGAACGCGCCCTCAACAACCCGAAGATCACCTTCGAGTGGAACGCCACCGTCTCCGAGGTCCTCGGTGACGAGGCCGTGACCGGCCTGCGCCTGGCCTCCACGGTGGACGGCTCCGAGCGCAACATCGCCGTGGACGGCGTGTTCGTCGCGATCGGCCACCTGCCCCGCACGGGCTTCCTGCGCGACCAGGTCGCCCTCGACGAGGCCGGCTACATCACGGTCGACGAGCCCTCGACGCGCACGTCCGTGGCGGGCGTGTTCGCGTGCGGCGACGCCGTGGACCACACGTACCGCCAGGCCATCACGGCGGCCGGCTCGGGCTGCCGCGCGGCCCTGGACGCGGAGCGCTGGTTGGCTTCCCTGGGCGACCAGGCGTGACCTCCCTCACTGCTTTCGGCGCTGCGAGCGCTGGCGCGCCCCGGCCTCGTACCTGCCCGTGCGGGTCGGGGGCACTGCTGGCGCAGTGCTGCGGGCGCTACCTGGACGGCGAGGAGGCGCCGACGGCCGAGGCCCTCATGCGCTCGCGCTACACGGCATTCGCGCTGCGCGACGGGGACTATTTGTTCCGCACGTGGCACCCGCGCACGCGCCCCGCACCCCCGTACTGGGTGGAGGGGACGCAGTGGATTGGCCTGCGTATCCTCGGGGCCGAGGCCGGGGGTCCCTCCGACGAGGAGGGAACCGTCACGTTCGAGGCCTCGTGGCGCGACGTAACGACGGGCGAAAGCGGCTCGATGCGGGAGAATTCTCGCTTCTCGCGCAGGGCCGGACGCTGGATGTACGAGTACGGCACCAACGACTGACACTACGGTAGGATTTCAATATGTTTGTTCGTCGACTCCTGTCGCCCCCCGTCATCGTCGGGGCTCTTCTCGTCGTGGTGGTTGCTATCGCCGGAGGCTTCATCACGAACCCGCTGCCGATCGACACCACCGTGTGGACCGATTTCATCGACTCGCGCACGCCCGCGATGAACACGTTCATGACGGGTGCGTCTTGGCTGTTCGATCCCAAGCGCGCCGTCGCCCTTGCCCTCGTCGTGGCGGCCGCCGTGTGGTGGTTCGTCAAGAAGGTCATGCACGCCCTGTACATCCTGGGGTCCGTGGCTTTCTCGGGGATCAATGGGTACATCATTAAGCACATCGATTCGCGTCCGCGCCCGGAAGAGGCCTACCGTCTGATCACCGAGGACGGCTATTCCTTCCCGTCGGGCCACGCGACTGCTGTGACCGCCCTGATCGTGTCGCTGGTCCTCGTCCTGACGATGACGCGCCTGGGCCGTCGTCTCCGTTACCTGCTGTGGGTCGCGGCCTTCGTCTTCATCGCGTTCATCTGCATGACGCGCCTGTACCTGGGCGTCCACTGGGTGACGGACGTGATCGGCGGCTTCGGCGTGGGTCTCGGTTCCTCGATGATCCTGGCGCCGTTCATGCTGCGGCCAAACGCCTTGAAGTTGTTCCGCTAGTCATCGGAGCTCAATTGTTGCCGGGAGCGCCCGGGGCCGCGGCCCCG
>NZ_ALIY01000099.1:0-9074 GCF_000283035.1 Actinomyces sp. ICM58 | reverse complement strand
ACTGTCTGCGCGTGCGCCTCGTGTGCGCGCTCGCACGCGCGGCGCGTCCACAGAGTCACGGCGCTGGAATCCTCCGCGCCCGCGTCCAGCCCGGCTTCCTCCTCAGCGGCGGCAGCCACGCTGTCAGCCTCATCCGTGGCTGCGTCATCGCCAAAGGCCGCGTCCAGCGAGCGCACCCGCTCGAAGGCGCTGAGCGCAGTCGTGCGCCGCTCCTCGATGCCGCGCTTCGACGAGGCGGCCGCATCGGTCAGCGCCTTGGTGAAGTCGGAGTAGATCTGCGTGTCGAAAATGTCGCGCAGGATCTGCTCGCGCGCATCCGAGGTGGCGGTGAGGAACTGGGAGAACTTTCCCTGCGGCAGCACGATGGTCTGGAGGAACTGGTCCTTGTCCAGGCCCACGATCGTGGGGATCTCGTAGCCCACGTCGCGTGGCCCCGACGCGACCGCCTCGATGGTGCGCCAGCCGTCCGGAGCGTCCGGATCTTCCACGACCCGCGCGAGCGTCGACTTCGAGTTACGCTGCGACTTCTTACCCGCCGGCGTGTACGCGGGTGTGCGTGTCACCCGGTAGAGGCCCGTGGCGACCTCGAACACGAGATCCACTTCGGATGGGTCTGAATCCGAGATGTGGTTGGAGCGCAGGCGGTCCTTCGACGCGTCCTTTGTGCGCGCCACGTCCCCGTACAGGGCGAAGGTAATCGCGTCGATGAGCGTGGACTTGCCCGCGCCCGTGGGCCCTTCCAGCAGGAAAAGCCCAGAGTCCTCAAACGACGAGAAATCGACCGTGTGTGCACCGGCGAAGGGGCCGATGCCCACAATACGTAGCCACCGAATCTTCACTGCATGTCCTTTCCTCGAAGCCCGGCCCACACATCCTGGGCGAGCTCGCGCTCCCGCTCCGACAGGGGCCGCCCGCCCACGGCCTCGTAAAACTCCTCCGCGACCTCGCGCGGATCCCTCGAGGGGCGCACCGCCCGCGTGGGTTGAAGCGAGGGGGCCCGGGCGGGGCGGTGCACGACGACCAGGGCGTGCGGGTAGGCCTCCCGGATGCGCGCCACCATACGCTCTGGGCGCGCGTCGTCCGAGACCGTGATCGACACGTACAAGTCCGTGGTCGCCTGGTCGGGATCGGTGAGCAGCTCATCCATGGTCCCCTCGAGCACCGCGATGCCCCGCAGCGTCGGGATGGGCACCACCTCGATGCCGGTCACCGAGGTGGCGTCCGTCGTCACGAGGGTGACGGACTTGGTGGCCCCGGCCTCGGAGAACGAGTACGCGATGGGGGAGCCCGCGTAGCGGATTGGGACGCACGCCCCCGACACATCCTGCGGGCGGTGCAGGTGCCCGGCCGCCACGTAGTCCAGGCCGTGGGTCAGGGGGGCGGCGCCCCCGAGTGTGTCGAACAGGTCGGCCGACACGGAGGGGACGCCGCCCACCTGGATGTCGCGCTCGGAGTCCGAGGGCTGCGCGCCCGTGATGAAGGCGTGCGGCATCGCGATGGCCGGGCGCTCGTCGCCCGAGCCGCGCCGCGCCTCCAGGTCCTGACGCAGCCTGCGCAAGGCGGCCGCCAGGACCGCCTGGTGGGAGCGGGGCAGGGGAGCGGGCAGAGCGGATTCCCCCTGCGCAGGCAGGTCCGACAGCGCCTGACGCACGAGGTCGGGCTCCAGGTAGGGCATCGGGTAGACGAGGGCGCCCCCGGCCTCGACGGGCTTGCCGATCGCCTCCGGATCCGTCACCACGTGCAGAGAAGGAGCCAGCATGTCGGCGAAAAGTCCCAGGCGCGCCGCCCCATCGTGGTTCCCCGACGTCAGGATGACCGTCGTGAGCGCGGTCAGCTCGCGCAGGGCGCGGCGCATCCGCGCGAGCGCATCAACGGGCGGAACCGCGCGGTCGAACACGTCGCCCGAGATGAGCACGGCATCAACGCCGCGCTCACGCACCAGGGCGACCAGCCACTCGATGAACGCGTCCGCGCTGTCGCCCAAAGACGCGCCGTGCAGCGTGCGTCCCAGGTGCCAGTCGGAAGTGTGCAGAATCAACATGCTCCCAGTGTGGCAGAGGGCGCCCACATCTGCGTCCGTCACACACGCTTGGAGGGCGGACACCTTCTGCATACGCGCAGGTAATCGATAGCATGGAGCTATGATCAAGCCCTTCCTCATGCTGACCTCCCGCGACGACGGCCCGGTCCTGGCCGCGGAGAGCGCCGACCTGCCTCGCTTCTCAGGACTGAGCCCCGACCAGGTGCGACAGGTGCGCATGGAGAGGGAGCTGCCCGACCTGGACCTGTCCGAGTACTCGGGTGCCTTCGTGTGCGGGTCGCCGTGGGACGCGAACGCCGACGACCACCTGAAGGACGAACGTCAGGTGCGCGCCGAGGCCTGGCTGCGTTCCTTCTACGACCGGGCGCTGGGCGAATCCTTCCCGATCCTGGGCCTGTGCTACGGGCTGGGCACCCTCACCCTGTACCTGGGCGGCGTCATCGACACCCACCACGGCGAGGAAATTAGCGGCATCGCGCTGACGAAGACCGACGCGGGCCGCGACGACCCGCTCCTGGAGGGCACTCCCGACCGCTTCCACTCCTACGTCGGCCACCACGAGGCCGTGCGCGAGCTAGCCCCCGGCATGCAGGTCCTCCTGGCCGGGGACGACACCCCGATCCAGATGGTGCGCGTAGGCGAGGCCGCGTGGGCGACCCAGTTCCACCCCGAGATGGACCTGGGCGGCGTCAACGTGCGCATCGACCAGTACGCGGGCCGCTACTACCCGGCCGACAAGGCCGAGGCCATCCGCGCCCAGGTCGCCACCGTGGACACGGACCCCTCGCGCCTCATCCTGCGCAACTTCGTGCGCCGCTTCCAGCGCTGACACTCGCCCGACGGTCGAGGCCGCGTGCCTCGGCCCCCGCTCTACCGGGCCGGGGGAATGAGCCCGCGGCGGCGCGCCCGCTCCTTGGAGACGAGGAGAATCGTAAAGAAGCAGAAGGCTACAAGCGCAGCGCCCATGGCAACGTTCGACGGCGTGTTGTAGGGTTCGGGGTCGATGCCCCCGTCCGTGACATCACCGACGATGACAGCGGCGGTGCATACGAGGGAACACCCCATCACCGCCCACTCGCAGGCCCGAAGCGCCCAGTGCGCGCCCGGAATCGGACGCGAATAACCAGGGGCCAGGGAAGCGAGGAGCAACGCAGCGTCGGCGAGCCCGTAGTTGGTTAGGCGGTTGTCCTTCCCGAAGAAGGTGCCGCCAATCGAATAGACGACCGTGCCGATCAACAGCGCGAGGAAGAAGTAGCGGAGGACCTTGTCGACCCGCGAAAGCCCTGCGGTGTTGCCGATAAGGTTCTGCTCGATGGTGGACATAGCGATCATGACCTCGTGAATCAAAAATAGCGACCATCGCTATTCCTCAATTATCCGCGCAGGGGTGGCGCTGTCAAGCACTTTCAGCGCCCACTTGTCGTTACCGAGCCGCCTTGCTGGCGGCCTCCGCCGTCGCCACTGCCTCGAGGAGCCTGCGCACCGACGCCACGCGGGATGCGCGCCCCTGCCGCAGTTGATCCACATCCTCAGCCCCGGCCTCGTCAATCGCGAAGGGGCCGGTGGCGCGCGCGTAAGTGTCAAGCGCGCACGAGGGCTCCTCCTCGCCGTGCGAACACAGCGGCAGGCACCAGGCGGCGGCCTCCGCGACGTCCGGGAAGACGCCCAGCACGTCGGCGACGCTCACGTGCCCCAGGCCGAAGGATCGCACGCCGGGCGTATCCACGATCCAGCCGCCCGCCTCCAGCTCGAAGGCCTCCGAGGACGTGGAGGTGTGGCGTCCGCGTCCCGTCACCTCGTTGACGTGGCCCGTCGCGCGGCCCGCGCCCGGCACCAGGAGGTTGATGAGCGTGGATTTTCCGACCCCCGAATGTCCCACAAGCACCGACCAGTGGCCGGCCAGGAGGGCCCGCAGCTCGGCGACGCCTGGGTCGGCCTGGCCGGCCTCGGCGCTGGTGAGCACGACGCGCACGTCGAAGTCCTGGTAGGCGGCGATCAGCTCGTCCGCGCTGGCCAGGTCCGCTTTCGTCAGCACGAGGACGGGGTCCAGGCCCGCCTCGAAGGCAGCGACCAGGCAGCGGTCGATCATTCCGGTGCGCGGCGGCGGATCCGCCAGCGCCACGACGATGCACATCATGTCCGCGTTCGCGACGATCGCCTTCTCACCGCGCTGATCCGGCGCGTCCTCGAGGGAACGGCGCAGCACCGAGGATCGTTCCTCGACGGCGACGATACGCGCGAGCGTGTCGGGGCGCCCGGACAGGTCGCCGGTGAGGCGCACGCGGTCGCCCATGATGACGGAGCCGCGCCCCAGCTCGCGGGCGCGCACGGCGACCACGCGGGTGCCGTCCTCCTCCAGGCTCACCTGGTAGCGGCCGCGGTCGATGCCGATGATGCGGCCCAGCGGCTTGGAAGACCAGTCCGGCCGGTCCTTCGTGCGAGGGCGCGAGCCCTTGCCGGCGCGCACGCGCACGCGCGGGTCGTCGGTTCCGGTGTCGCGCCGGGCCATCACTGCTCCTCCTCGATCGGCGAGGCCGGGGTGGCCTGCACGGTCCTGTGACCATCGGCGTGTGCCTGGCCCTCGGAGCTTCCCCCAGCGTCCATGCTTCCCCGGCCGTCATCGCCCACGAGCGAGGCCCACATGGCCTCGAAGGTGGGCAGCGTCTTGGAGGTACACGCGATGTCGTCGACCGTGATGCCGGGGGTGACGAGGCCCAGGATCGCGCCGAAGGTCGCCATGCGGTGATCCGCGTAGGAGCAGATCTGCGCGGCGTGGAGCGGGCGCGGCGTGATGATCAGGCCGTCCTCGGTCTCGTCGGCCTGCCCGCCCGCGCGGTTAATCTCGGTGACCAGGGCCGCCAGGCGGTCCGTCTCGTGTCCGCGCAGGTGCGCGATGCCGCTCAGGTGCGAGGGGCTCGAGGCGTAGGCGCAGATCGCGGCCAGGGTGGGGGTGAGCTCGCCGACCTCGGCCATGGTTGCCTTGATGCCCGGGTAGTTTCCGGCGCCCGGACCGCTCAGGGTCAGGCCCTCCTCATCCAGCGTGACGGTCGCGCCCATGTGGCCCAGCAGCGCCCGCCAGGCATCTCCCGCCTGCGTCGTCGCCCCCGGCCACGCCGGAATCCGCACGCGCCCGCCCGTCACCATCGCGGCCGCCAGGAAGGGGCCGGCGTTGGACAGGTCCGGCTCGACGGTGATGTCGCCGCCGCGGGGACGCGACGGGAAGACGTGCCAGGTCGAGAGGTCCGCGCGGCCCTCGTCCACGACCTCCAGGTCGATGCCAGCGCCCGCCAGGGATGCGAGCGTCATCTCCACATGCGGCATCGACGGGACGGCGCCCGGAGCCGACACGAAGAGGGGATCGCCCACGAGGGGAGAGACGAGCAGCAGCGCGGAGAGGAACTGCGAGGAGGACGAGGAATCCACCCACGCCTGCGCGCCCAGCGGCGTGCGGATCGGGCCTCGGATCGTGAAAGGCAGGTGCCCGCGCTCACCGTGATAGGTGACGGACGCGCCCATGCGCACCAGCGCGTCCAGGAGCGGGCCGAGGGGGCGCGCGTAGGCCTGCTCGTCCCCATCGAAGAGCGTCTCCTCGGGGGACAGGGCAGCCAGGGGAGGCAGGAAACGCATGACGGTGCCGGCCAGGCCGCACTCGACGCGACCGCCGCGCGGCGGCAGAGACATCGGAGTGACGCGCAGGACGCCCGCCCCCTCGTCATCGACGCGCGCGCCCATCACCTCCAGGGCGGCCGCAAAGAGGCGCGTATCGCGCGCGTCCAGGGCGCCGCGAATAACGGAAGGGGAATCGGCAACGGCCGCCAGGTACAGGGCGCGCGCCGTGATCGACTTCGAGCCCGGCACCTCGACCGTGGCATCCACGGGGGAAACGGCCAGGGGCGCAGGCCAGGGGGTACTCACGAAGCGGCGCCGGTCAAACGCTCCGCGACGGCGGCCTCGGCCGCAGCGATCGCGCGGCGCTGATCGCGGCGCATCGCGCGAGCCACGAGAGCCGACGGCTGGCCGACGCGGTCCGTCGACGCGAGGAGGACACCGGCAGCCAGGCCCATCTTGTTGAGTGTGCGGTAGCGGCGGCGCTTGATCTGCTCCTTGGACAGGCCGTCCGTCGTGCCCGGCAGGGGAGCGCTGACGAGCGCCATGGGCGCGCCGATCGCGGCCAGGGTCAGGGCTGCGACGCGGGGCCTGCGGCCCAGCGCGAAACGCAGGCCGGCGACGACGCTCACCGCGCCGGTCACGCGGGTCGCCAGGGCCAGCTGCTCATCCGTCAGCGGCTCCAGGCCAACAGCGTCGGTCGCCTTATCGATGAGGGGACGAACCCCCGCGGCGCGCTCCACGTGGACACGCGGATGCGTGAGGGCATCCACCCCATCGGCGATGAACGGGGCGGCGAGCAGGGGACGGGCAACAACGCGCAGCAGATTCATACCCCTATTGTTCGATACCTTTGCCCCCGGGGGAAGCCGAACTGCCCCGTCCCTCCCAAACAACGGGCCAAAAGTGGTGCAACACACACATATTGTGGTTGTGGAATAAAGTGGCGCGTGAGGCGTTGCCCTCAGTATGAGTGTCCGTCCGTCCCATCTCTTCGCGCCGCCCCCGCGCGCGACTACCCTGGGATGCGATGGACACGACAACCCCCCAACCGGCGGCGCAGGCGCCCGAGCCTGCCCCGGCCTCGTCGACCCCGGCCTCGTCGACCCCAGCCTCGTCGACCCCGGACGACGCTGCGCTGCAGGCGCGCTTCATGGACGAAGCGATGCCCCTCATGAACCAGTTGTTCGGCGCGGCCCTGGGCATGACCCGCAACCGAGCCGACGCGGAAGACCTGGTCCAGGAGACCTACCTCAAGGCCTACCAGAAGTTCCACCAGTACAAGCCCGGCACCAACATCAAAGCCTGGCTCTACCGGATCCTCACCAACACCTACATCACCAGCTACCGCAAGGCGCAGCGATCCCCCAAGCGTGCCTCCACCGACACCATCGAGGATTGGCAGCTGGCCGACGCCGCCTCCCACGCGGAGGTTGGCCTGAAATCCGCCGAAGTCGAAGCCCTCGAGTCGCTGCCCTCCACGCAGCTGCGCGAGGCACTCGATTCGCTCTCGGAGGAACACCGGATGGTTGTCCTCATGGCTGACGTTGAGGGAATGAGCTACAAGGAAATCGCCGAAGAACTAGGAGTTCCTATGGGGACCGTCATGAGCCGACTGAACCGGGCGCGCAAGAACCTGCGCTCCGCGCTGGCCGACGTCGCCGCGGAGTATGGGATCGGAGGAACCAAGTGAACACGCGCGTCACCTGCCAGGACGTCCTGGACGCCCTGTACGAACTGATCGACTGCGAGGAGTGCGACCGCCGCAGCGGCCTCATCGACGCCGGGTCCGTGCCCGGCCCCGATGCCCGCGCCCGCGCCCTCATGATCCAGCACGTCGCCACCTGCCCGCACTGCGCCGACGCCCTCGACGCCGAACGCCACGTCCGTGCCCTCATGCGCGGCTGCTACGAGTCCGAGCAAGCCTCGGATGCGCTGCGCGCTCGCGTCGTCGCCTCCATCACCAGCGTGTCCGTCACCTGGCGCTGAACGCGGCCTCGCGCTTGGCCGCTCCCCGCGCTCGCGTCGTCGAGGCCGGGGACGCCTCCCGTTTTTCGGTGACCTTCGTCGCCGCGGTGGCGTTGTGCCTTGGTGGTTTGGGTCAATGTGTGCAAAAATGCTTCAGTCTAGACAACAAACCCAAGGAGAATGACATGTCGAAGCGGGGTCGTAAGCGTCGCGATCGTCGTAAGAACGGCGCGAACCACGGCAAGCGTCCTAACGCCTGAGCCGATTTCGTTGCGCGCCCGGACCGAGGGGTCCGGGCGCGTTTTGTATCCGCCGGTGGCAGCAACCAGCCGCAGCTGTGAGGGGCGCGCGCCTGGTGTGTGGGATTCTGCCGGGGCGTCGGGTGAATACTTGCGGGGCAGTGGAGACGTTGAGGGGAATCCCGGGCATCGGACGGTGAGCGTTTCCACGCGGGGCGCTACTCTGGCTGATGTGTGCCCACCCGCGGGCCCAAGTCGTGAAGCGCGTGACGGGCCGAGGTGGGGTTTCGTTGCGTTGCATCTGGATAGGAACGGCGCATCCGGATAGGAACGACGCATCCGGATAGGAACGACGCATCCGGATAGGAACGGCGCATCCGGATAGGAACGGCGCATCTGGATAGGTTATTAACCTATCCGCGTGTTCGTAACCTATCCGGATGTTGGTTACCTATCCGCGTGATAGCGTCCGATGGGTGGGATCTGTGAGAAGACGTGAGGCCAGTTGGTTGTCCGCATGCGAGACGGTGTGAGCCTGGCGGTTGGTGGACTCGTGGCCTCGTATCTGGATAGGAACGGCGCATCTGGATAGGTTATTAACCTATCCGCGTGTTCGTAACCTATCCGGATGTTGGTTACCTATCCGCGTGATGGCTGAATCAGCTGGGTCTGGGAACAGTATGGACGCCAGTGGATTCTCTGCTCTGGAGGCGACGCGGCTGGCGGCGGGAAAGGTGAATGCGTCGTATCCTGGTGCGTGCTGGCGCGCCGGTGCGTCCCGCGTGCAGACACTGGCTCGTCGAGACGAAAGAGGCCGTCATGTCCCTTCAGATGCGCGTTGTTCACTTCTGTATGGGCCTTGTGCCTCCGTTGCTACAGAGCGAGACAGCAACTGAGCAGATGGCGCTCCACGCCCCACAGCCCGCCCCGATGCCTGCACGCATGCGAGGACGTTTCACGGCGACGTGCGACAGGGCGTGTTTAATTGTCTGTGTATCCGTCTTTTGTTTGAAAGGATTGATGCATGATGAATGATGATGATGTTGTTGCGGCTCGCGCTAGTGGGCGTGAGACGGTGGAGGAGCTGCGTCGCTCGGGGGCGTTGGATGCGTTGTTTGAGCGTCTTGATGCTGGCGAGGTCGAGATGACGGGCAGTCAGGGCTTGTTGCCGGCGTTGCTCAAGGAGGCCTTGGAGCGCGGGTTGACCGCGGAGCTGACCG
>NZ_ALIY01000098.1:0-3707 GCF_000283035.1 Actinomyces sp. ICM58 | reverse complement strand
TAGCGCGCCTGCCCACTGGTCTGGCCCTTCTCATACCCCAAGTGCTCGGTCAGCTCCGCGGTCAACCCGCGCTCCAAGGCCTCCTTGAGCAACGCCGGCAACAAGCCCTGACTGCCCGTCATCTCGACCTCGCCAGCATCAAGACGCTCAAACAACGCATCCAACGCCCCCGAGCGACGCAGCTCCTCCACCGTCTCACGCCCACTAGCGCGAGCCGCAACAACATCATCATCATTCATCATGCATCAATCCTTTCAAACAAAAGACGGATACACAGACAATTAAACACGCCCACCTGGTGCCGGGCAGGTCTGGCACCGTGTACAAGAACTGGCTGGCCGAGCGCGGAGAAGATTTCCGCGCGGGGGTGCGAATCGCGACGCTGGATCCCTTCCAGGGACAGCAAGACCGCCATCGCCTTGGCCTGCTCCAAGGACACAACCAGCGTGCTCGACGCCTTTCACATCGTCACACTCGCCGGGCACGCCCCAGGTGAGGTGCGCTGTCGCGTCCAGCAAGACACGACCGGTCACCGCGGGCGCACAGGTGATCCTCTCCACCCACACCCAACCCTGAAGAGCCCCATTAACACAGCCGACTTTGCAACCGCCCGGCTCATCTTCGACACCATGGGGTATATGGAGCGTTCGAGCTGTCCTACTAGCTCCGCGACCATCATCCCCAACACGACGGGATCAGGGGTGTACTAGCAGCTCGTGGCGTGGATCGAGAGGGAGACTTCTGATGCTGGCAGTAAGAAGTAGATACTGGCCACCTCACAGATCGATTAACGCCAGAACCGCGCCGGAATCGGAGATGGCTAGGTTCCCAGCTTCGACTCCTTCTGCAGCTGGGCGTATTTCAGCAGCACGTACCGAGCGATATTCTGAGGTGATGCTCTTTACTCTCATGAAGTCATGCTCAGTGAGAGCAGCTCTCACTTTTTCCATCACTCCCGCGAAAACAGCTGCTGGACAACCTGGGATCCTCAGCACGTAGCCTGTGGCGACCCCAACGCTTGTTTGCAGCGTCCTTTCGCTCTCAAGGACGTTTCTTGGTGCTCTCGGTCTTGGAGTGCCATAGTACAGGTGAAGATTCTCAAGCAGAGCGTAGTCGGAGGACCAGTGCGCTATATTGAGCGCCGACTGGAGCTCCGTCAGTTGAGACAAGGGTTCTGACTTCAGGTCCATTCCCAAAATAGTCTTCGAAGTTTCCGGATTCTCGTCGTGTAATGGACTAGAAATCTCTCGCCATTCCCCCGCCATGCTAAGCAGCTGACCATAGTTTCCTTCTAAGCGCCCAGGGGTCTCGAGGAAAGGTGTATCGGACTGTTCAAAGTTTCCAGGTGGATCAATTGCGTAAATTTTCAGATCACCTACGGGCGAGTAGGTGCACACGGCTAGGCCCTGCAGATGGTGACCATCTATCGTTGTTGCTGCTAATTGCTGGACAGCCTTCTCGAGCATATTCCCGTGGCGGTCCTTTGTCGCGGTTCCTTTGGATTCGAGTAGGAACAAGAGATCTCTCTCAGGCCTCGCCGGATCACAGGCCCTGATCAGCCAGTCAGCCCTTCGCTTCGTAGCGGATCTGATCCCATGTTTTATGTTCGAATACTTATCTTTCACAACCAAATCAATATCAAAGAACCGGATGTTCGTCAGCCCTAAAGACTCACGTAGCCATTTCTCTGCAGCAATTAGGCTGAACCCCACGCCTAGCTCCTCAGAAACGATGCCTCTGCTGCGATATGCCACCATCTCAATAACGGCGCTGGTGACAATTCGTCCATTGCGATCTTCCTCAAAAGCGGACATGTATTTGAGAATCGGAGCGTACCTGGCTAATGTCCCCAGCCGCGCCCCTGCGCTAGGAAATGTGTGCTCACCCAGCTTCAGAAGCACATCTGCAACATGGAAATGCCAAAAACCATTCAATTCAGGAACAGGCTGAATTTTCTTACCTAGCCCAGGCCGGCCTGAGCCAAATTTTCCGGAGATACGTGCCTGCAAGCCAACATCGCTAATCGACTCTATTCGGCCACTTGGGAGGATCCCTCTCAAGGCCCAATCTGCGAGATTCAATCCCATCTCCCAATCTTACCACCTGCGTGGCGTTTTACGGCTCTTCCGAGTTGAGTGTGGGTGACCAGGTGTTCGTCGGGGGTTGCGGGTAGAGCTCTTGGTCCTTGATGATGAGTGGACTTCCAGCCATGCAGTGACCAGAGAACGCAAGCAGAGCCCCACAGGAGCATGCACCAGGCATCGATACGGATTCGCATTCACAGCCGTTCGCGGATTCCGCCATCAAGTAATTTTTGGGAGCCTAGTACCCTCGCGCCCACTCTCGCATAGCCGCTTCGACCACCTCGGACGCGTTGTCGTATCCGTCGTAGGTCGCACGTAGCATCGCCGCCTCGTACACGTCCTCGTCGATGCGCACCGTGACCTCGACGATCGGCACTCGAGGAGCGACTCGCTCCACCGCGTCCGGCTGCTGCCCCAGCCTCGCCCCGACCGTCAGGCCGTTCGCCTCCGCCCACCGCCGGATTTCAGCGTTCTGTTCCGCCATGCTTGTATCGTCACGCTTCGTCATAGTCATATGTGTACATCATGGCGGGGTTCCTATCTTTGTGGCAGGCCCAGCACCCCACTCGTCGTCCACGACCCGGGGACCAGCCACGACCTCGTCAATCCTCGTGCGATTCGGGCTTACACTCGACATCACGCACCCACTCGCGCACCGCGGCGCGTAGGGCTCCCGACCGTGACGTGATGCCCTCACTGGACGCGCGAGCCATCATGGCGTCAAAAATATCAACATCAAGGCTCGTGGTTACGGCCACTCGTGGCGGGGGCACCGGATGACGCGCCCGCTCCTCGCGTAGGAAGGCCACGAGTTCTTCAGCTTCTCCGGATTCAATGAGCCAGCGTTGGAGGTCGGCCTTCATCTTCACGTCCGCTCGGTTACTGCGCTTCTTCATGGGGACAGGTATACACGGCACATGCCTCACAAATTGCGCGACGCAGCCGCTGCACACAGATTGACATGAATCAAGGCTTCTCCTGTCAGAGCGTTTCACGTGAAACATTAGGCGGCCCACGGGCGACCCCACCCCGAGGCCTTCCGCGCACGCGCGCCTCCCCCGTTCGGACGCTTGACTTGCGCGCTGCACATTCGCGCCGTTGTGCGCCCTATCGGCATCAGTGTCCAGATAGTGGCCCACAGTTTTACCTGTAGGCTGCGCGGATGCCGGGAGGGCGGATCAATGTTTGACAAGGTCAGACGCGAGGTGCTCGCGACGACCGCACATCTGTGCTGCTCGTCACCAGATATCGGGTGAATGTGCATGATAGTTACTTCGTATTCTATGTATTTCTTGCCAGTTCGAGGCGTAGTCTTACCTGCTATCAGGGCGCGTCTCCGATGGTGGGGGCGCGCGGGAGGGCACCTCATCGTGGAGGTTGATAGATCATGATGGTTCCGCCGTTGTCTGAGCGTCCCGTGACCGAGGAGGACGAGGAGCGTTTCCGCCGCGAAACGGCGCCGCGTAAGTACACGCTGCGCCGGCGGTGGGCTGATTATCGTGCCGAGGTCAAAGCGCGGCGCCCCAAGGGTGCGCGTGCGCGCGCCCGGGCGTGGCTGCACGTCGAGCCGTTCTATTGGGGGATGCGCGTCGTCTACGTTGTTCTCTTCGCGGGTGCTGTCTT
>NZ_ALIY01000097.1:0-29099 GCF_000283035.1 Actinomyces sp. ICM58 | reverse complement strand
CTCTCGCGTCACCCTGGCGCCCCTAGCCTCCGCACAGCCGGGGGATGCCTCCTCCCTCGGCGTCGTCGGCCGGCACGGCGCCGAATGCGCGCTGTGGTGCGCGGGACAGGTGGCCGCCCAGCTGGGAGGGGCGCGCGTCTGGTGGGACTCCCGCTCCCCCGTCCTCCTGGGAGCCCCGGGCATCGACATCCACGTCACCGACCGGGAACAATGCCCGGCCTGTACCCGAGCGTCCGCGAACGAGAAGGCCCCTCCCATCCTCCACATCGGCTACGCGCGACGCATCGCCGACCTGCCCTCGTGGTGTGCGCGCGTGTGCGCCGCCGACGAGCAGCCCGTGTCCACGCGGTGGTGGTGGACCGTCGCGCGCCCCGATGGGCAGGACGCGCTGCCCACGCGCCTGGACTGGGATCCCTGCGATGCCCAGGGGGCATCAGGCGGCCTCGGCGTCGTCATCGGGCGAGCCGAGTCGGGACCCGTGTCCCTCGACCTGGTCGCGGACGGGCCGCACGCCCTCGTAGCCGGCTGCACGGGCTCGGGTAAGTCGGAGGCCCTGCTGGGCTGGCTCGCCTCGATCGCCCACTGTTATTCGCCCGAGCGCGTGCGTTTCATCCTCATCGATTACAAGGGCGGGTCGACCTTCTCGCGCCTGGCCGGCCTGCCCCACACGCAGGCGTTGCTGACGGACCTCGACGCGGGTGCCACCTCACGCGCCCTCGACGGGATCGCTTCGCTCCTCCTGCGGCGCGAGGCCGCGCTCAGTGAGCTCGCCCTGCCCGACCTGGCGGCCTGGGAGCGCGCCCACGAGGCCGATCCCGGGGCCGTCCCGGCCCCTCCCCCTCGTCTGGTCGTCGCAATCGACGAGTTCCGCGTCCTGGCCGACACGCATCCCTCCTCGATGGATGTCCTCCTGAGGCTGGCGGCGCAGGGGCGCAGCCTCGGACTGCACCTGATCGCCGCGACGCAGCGCCCCTCGGGGGCGGTCAACGCGAGCATGCGCGCCAACATGGACATTCGTTTGGCGCTGCGATGCGTGAGCTCCGCAGATTCCACGGACATCCTGGGCGACGCGCGCGCCTCCGCCCTGCCGCGCGTGCCCGGGCGGGCGGTACTGGCGGGCACGGGCACGCTCCAGCTGTCCTACATGGCCGACGTCTCCTCGGTGGTCGCCGGCTGCGCGCGGCGCTGGCCCCCATCCTCCTCGGCTCCGCTGTGGGCTCCCGCCCTGCCCGAGGTCATCGGGTGGGAGGACGTCGACCGGGCCGGGGCTGGCGTGGGCGGCGAGGATGCGGGGCGTGCCCTGAGCGCATCCGGTTCTCACCCCGGCACCAAGGAGGGGTGGCCCGGCCTGGCTCTCGGGCTCGTCGAAGGCATCGAGGCGCACACTGCCCTGCTGTGGGACGGCGGCAGCATTCAGATTCAGGCCAGCGCGCACGAGGCCGACGTGGCCGCCCGCTGGGTCCGTTCCCTCGCCACCAGGATCGCCGGGCACAGCCTCCTCCCCCTGCATGTCATCGGGGAGGAACGAATCAGCGGGGCGCGCTCCTGCCTCTCGCCGGGCGACCTCGGCGCCATTGATCTGCTGGAGGGCGTGTGCGAGCACGGCCCATCTGTCCTGGCCGTGACCGACGTCGGCGCCCTGCGTGCCTGCCTCGCTCAGGCCCTGTCGATCCCGCAGGCGGAGGATCTGTGGTCTTCGTTGTTAGCACGCGCCCGACGAGCCGGGGTCGTCATCGTGGCCGCCTACTGTGGACGCTTCACCTCCTCGACGGCGGCCATGGGGGCGTTCTCGATGCGCCTTGTGCGCGCCAGGGACGCCGACGAGGCCCTGCACGCGGGGCTCCTTCCCTCCGACCTGCGCGCTCTTGGCGAGGGCCAGGCGCTCCTCGCACGTCCGGGCGAGCCGACCGCGCTCGCCTGCGTGCCCCTCGAGCCCGCGCCGATCGGGGCGCCACCCCTGGGCGTGGAGCACCGCTCGCGCTTGTTGACCACGCGGGGCCAGTGGCGCATCCCCTCCCCCAGCGAGGCTGCATCGTTGGTCAGTAATTCACAGGCTCCCGCCCTGATCGGACCCGAATACGCGCCCGCGCGATGGGAGCACGCCCTCCCATGGATCATCGTCGGCACCGAGGCGCACGCTTGCTCGGTCGAGGCGTTGCACGCGGCGTTGGGCTGGGATCCTCCCCTCATCGACGAGATCATCCCGGAGTCCGCGTGGACTCGTATCACCCGGTGGGACGGGCACAGATTGCTTGCCCTCAACCCCTCGGAGAACGTCATTCGCGCACTCATTCGAGCTAGTCACAAGTACCCACTATCGATTGCAACACAGCCCTGGAATCCCTCCTGCGGCCTCATCTGCGAGGGTGATACCCTAACAACAATCCAACTGACCGCAGGGTCAGTTAAAACCTAAGTCCCATCTTTTTCGCACACCGTGACCAGACACATAGTGACGTCTCCACGTCACCGTCACCCCCACCTTGCGCGACAAACATGGCCAGTGGACACTGACAGACGAATAGACCACATCCCACAGCGCACAGTAACGCAAGGAGCACCCATATGGATTGGCGCAGCAAGGCAGCATGCCTGACAGTCGACCCCGAGCTGTTCTTCCCCATCGGGAACACGGGGCCCGCTATCCGTCAGGTGGCCGAAGCGAAGGCCGTATGCCGCGAGTGCGTCGTCAAGGGCATCTGCCTGAAGTGGGCCATCGACAACAACCAGGACTCCGGCGTCTGGGGAGGCATGAGCGAGGAAGAACGCCGCTCCCTCAAGCGCCGCGCAGCGCGCGCACGCCGCGCCGGCTGCTGACGCGCACCGACCACTCACACGACCAAGGCCGGGGATCCGCTCAGGTTCCCCGGCCTCGATCATTGATCAACAGGTGCGCACCCCGTGCGCACAGCCCCACTGCCCGTCAGGCGGCGTCGAGGTTAATCAAGAGCGTCACGAGGGTGCCACCGCCCTCGCGCGGGGCCCACTCGATGGAGCCGCGCAGCTCGCCGCGCACCATCTGATGCACGATCTGGGTGCCCAGGCCCGTCATGGGGGTCCCCGGAACAAAACCCACCCCGTCGTCCGCGACCGTCACCGTCATGGACAGCCCCTTGCGCTGCGCGTTCACCTCGATGCGCCCGTCGCGGTCGGCCAGGCCATGCTCGACGGAGTTGGCGACCAGTTCGTTGAGGACGGTCGCCAGCGCCTGGGCCTGGTCGGCGGAGATGGTCCCGAAGTTTCCGGTCGTGATGACCTCGACGCCGTGGTCAGTGGAGGCGATCGCCCCCGCCATGCGCACGATCGTGCGCGCAACTTCGTCGAAGTCGACGGACTCGTCGACGTTTTGGGACAGGGCGGCGTGGACGGTCGCGATGGCCTGGACGCGGCGCTCGGCCTCGGCGAGAGCCACCTTGACGGCGTCCTCGCTGGAGCGACGCGACTGCAGGCGCAGGAGCGCGGAGACGGTCTGCAGGTTGTTCTTGACGCGGTGGTGGATTTCGCGGATCGTCGCGTCCTTCGTCATGAGTTCCTGCTCGTGGCGATGCACCTCGGACACGTCGCGCAGCAGGATGACGGCGCCCAGTCGCTTGCGCCCGTTGACCAGGGGCAGGGCGCGCAGGGAAATGGTGGAGGCGCGCGCGGAGATTTCGACGCGCCAGGAGGCCCGGCCCATGACGACGACAGCCATCGATTCATCGATGAGGGTCCCATCCCCAATCACGTCGGTGATTTCCTGGGCGAGCACTTTGCCCTTGACGTCGTAGCGGATGCCGAGGCGTCGCAGGCAGGACACGGCGTTGGGGGTGGCCTGCTGGACGCGCCCGTCCGCGTCGAGCAGGAGCGCGCCGTCGAGGACGCGAGGAACGCCGTGGGAGGTCACCTGGGGGGTGGAGTCGTAGGGGTATTCGCCGTTCGCGATCATCTGGCACAGCGTGTCGGCGGCGGCGGTGGTCCATCCTTCGAAGCCGAGGGACAGGCGCGGGCTGGACAGGTTTTCTTCGCGGGTGACAACGGCGATGATGCGTCCGTCGTGGCACACGGGCACGCAGGTTTCCATCATCGAGTAGGTGCCTGCCCAGCGGGCGGCGGGCGAGCGCACGACCTGGCCGGTCTGGATGGCGCGATGCAGGTCGACTTCGCGGGCGGCGGGCAGTCGCAGGCCGATGATGTCGTCGAGGTGGACGGTCGAGGAGGTCGCGGGGCGGCAGTGGGCGGCGGCGATGAAGCGGCCGTCGTCCGCCGGCAGCCACAGGACGAGGTCGGCGGCTGCGAGGTCGGCGAGCACCTGCCAATCGGCTCGAAGCAGGTGCAGCCAATCGAGGTCCTTTTCCGACAGCGGTGTCGACGAGGCTTCTTCAGCTAACTGCATGAGGCTACGCATGGCTCTACTCTAGTGGGAGCGGGGCCACAAGGCTGGCCCGTGGTTGTAAATGAGCGCCGGACCACGATTCAGCGCCGATATCGAGAGAGGGAAAACCTTGGAATTTAGCCAGTCTGTTACCTACCCGGGCACGGTCGACGAGGTCGTCGCCATGTTCCTGAGCCCGGGCTACCAGGAGCGTCGTTTCGGTTCCTTCGTGGTGGAAGGCTCCTCGTCGGCGGCCGTGGAGGGCGATCGCATCACGTTCTCGGGCACGGTTCGCCCTGAGCTCATCCCCTCGGCCGCGTCGCGTTTTGTCAAGGGCGACCTGCGCGTGTCCTTCGTGGAGGAGTGGAAGCGGGACGAGGCCGTGGCGCGGTCTCGCTCGACGGTGACCGTGGAGGGCGCCCCGGTCTCGTTCCGGGCCGTCTCAGTCCTGTCCCCCTCGGGTGAGGGGGCCGAGCGTCACGTGACGGGCGACGTGTCGGTACGCATCCCGCTGCTGGGCGGGCGCATCGAGAAGGAAGCGGTGGCACGCGCCGGGCGTGTGATCGAGCGCGAACGCGAGCTTGCCGCGTCGTGGCTGGAGGAGCATCGCTGAGGGCTCTCTACGCTCTGCGAGGAACCCCGCCCGCCGGGCGCATGTTGCCGGGCGGGCGGGGTCTTTTCGCGACACAATAGGGGCCATGAGTGATACCCCTAAGTCTCTGTATCTGCAGCGCACGGGCGTGCGCGAGTACATCGCCCGCAACCAGGATGGCGCCGAGATTCTGGTCGGGCACGGCCCGGGCCGTTTCTCCCCCGGCGACCTGCTCAAGCTCGCGATCGCGGGCTGCAACGCAATGAGCTCGGACGCGCGCATGGCGGCTCGCCTGGGCGACGATTTCGAGCAGTTCGTCGGAGTCTCCGGCGACTACGACCAGGCGGGCGATCGTTTCACGCACGTGGACGTCGAGTTGGTGCAGGACATGTCGGCCCTGTCCGACGAGGAGATCGCGGACCTGCTGCGCCGTGCCGAAGCCTCGATCAAGCGCAATTGCACGATCGAGCACTCGGTCGTCGACCAGGCGCTGCCGGCCTCGCACACGTGGACGAACGAGCGGATCAACTGACGTGAGCGCCGTCGACCGCCAGTACGAGAACCTGCTGGCGCGCATTATGCGTGAGGGCACCCCCAAGGGTGACCGCACCGGCACGGGCACGCGCTCGATCTTCGGGGCGCAGCTGCGCTACGACCTGTCCAAGGGCTTCCCGCTGATCACAACGAAGCGCGTGCACCTCAAGTCGGTGGTCGGCGAACTCCTCTGGTTCCTGTCGGGGTCCTCGAACGTGTCCTGGCTCCAGGAGCACGGCATCCGCATCTGGAACGAGTGGGCGGACCAGGACGGCGAGCTGGGCCCGGTGTACGGCGTCCAGTGGCGTTCGTGGAACGCCGGGGACGGTCGCCATATCGACCAGATCTCCCAGGTCCTCGAGACGCTGAAGACGAACCCGGATTCGCGCCGCATGGTGGTGTCCGCGTGGAACGTCGGCGACCTGCCGCAGATGGCGCTCGAGCCCTGCCACGCGTTCTTCCAGCTGTACGTGGCCGATGGCCGCCTGTCGTTGCAGCTCTACCAGCGTAGCGCTGACATGTTCCTGGGGGTTCCCTTCAACATCGCGTCCTACTCGCTGCTCACCCACATGTTCGCCCAGCAGGCGGGCCTGGAAGTCGGCGACTTCATTTGGAGCGGCGGGGACTGCCACATCTACTCCAACCACACCGAGCAGGTGACCGAGCAGCTGAGCCGCGACCCCTATCCGTTCCCGCGCCTGGAGCTCGCGAAGGCTCCCTCGATGTTCGAGTACTCCTTCGATGACATTTCGGTGACGGACTACCAGCACCACCCCACGATCAAGGCTCCGGTCGCGGTATGACGAAGCTCGCCGCGATTTGGGCCCAGGATTGCAACGGGATCCTCGGGTCGGGCACCGCCATGTCGTGGCACGTCCCGGCGGATTTTCGCCACTTTAAGGAGTCCACGATGGGCTGCCCGATCATCATGGGGCGCCGCTCGTGGGAGGCTCTCGGGCGCGCCCTGCCGGGTCGCACGAACATCGTCATCACGTGTACCCCCGGGTACGAGGCCGCCGGCGCGCTCGTCGTCTCCTCCGTTGAGGAGGCCCTAGAGGTTGCGCGCGAGGAAACGGCGCGCACTCGGGCCCCCTACATCTGGATCACGGGCGGGGCCCAAGTCTACGCGCAGACTCTGCCTCTCCTGGACGAGGCCGTGGTGACCGACCTGGAGTTGGACGTGGCCGCGAGCGCGCCCGAGGGGGCGACTTTCGTGTACGCGCCGCCGCTGGATCCGGCGCTGTGGCGCCGGGACGAGTCGCGCTCCGATAGCGAGTGGCGTGAGCGCTCGGGCGACGCCCGCTGGAGGGTGAGTACCTGGGTGCAGCGCTAAGCACCGCTCCCCCGTTATGACGTCTGTCCGGCAAGGCCCCGCGCGACGCGCGGGGCCTTCGTCGTAGGATGCACTGTGCCCTCATCACCTTTGCTGACGAATCCGACGCTGCGCGCGCTCGTGGCGATCGCGCTGTTTACGTACACGGCGCAGAATATGCTCAACGTGTCGATCGCGCCCCTCTCTCGCGCGCTGGAGCTGCCCGAGTGGATCGTGGGTGCGGCGGTGTCCCTGGCGGCCGCCGCGGTGACGGCGCTCAGCCAGTTCTGGGGGCGCCGCTCGATCGCGTGGGGTCGCCGGCGCGTCATCTTGTTGGCACTGTTCTTGGCGCTCACCGCGGGCACGCTCTTTTCGGCGGCCGTGTGGGCGCGGGCGGCAGGATCCATCGGCGCTTTCCTGGCGGCGGGTGCCATCATGGCGGCGCGCGGCCCCTTCTTCGGCGCGGCCGTCGCGGCGATCCCGCCGACCGGGCAGGCCCTGGTCGCCGAGGTCACCCCGGACGAGGCCTCTCGCGTGCGCGGGACGTCCGCGTTCTCCGGCGCGATCAACCTGTCCGTCATGGTGGGTTCCCTCGTCTCGTCGGCGCTGGGCGCGTGGTGGATTTTCGGCCCCGTGCACGCGACCCCGATCTTCGTCCTCGTCGCGCTGGGAATCGCTCTCATCTGGCTGCCCCGCGACGGAGCATCCGTGCGTCCGAGGAGGCGCCTGCCCCGCCTGAGCGCTGAGGATACGACGCCCGAGAAGGCAACCCCGGCCTCGTCGATTGAGGGAGCGGGGGACGGCGCGAGCGCGGCGACCACGGACGGTAAGCTGCCCCCGCGGGTGCGATGGACCGACCGGCGCATCGCGCCATGGATCGCCTCGGTGTTCGGCATCTACTTCGCCAATGGCGTCGTTCAGATCACGATGGGCTTTCTCGTGCAGGACCGCGGCGGGCTCGAGCCCGCGCCCGCCGTCTCGATCACGGCCCTCATGCTGCTGGCAAACGCGGCGGGCGCCATGCTCATGCAGCTGATCGTCGTGCCACGCCTGGGATGGGGGCCTCGCGCCCTGCTGCGCGCGGGCATGACGCTCGCCCTTATTGCCCTCACGTGCCTGACCCTCGCGCCGACGCTGTGGGCGGTCGCGGCCTCGACCTTCGCGATGGGCGTCGCCTCGGGCATGGCCTCCCCCGGCTACTCAGCCGGCGCGTCCCTGGCGGTGAACGCGCGCGAGCAGGGCGGCATCGCCGGCATCATCAACGCGACCGGCGCGATCACCTGGATCGTCGCCCCCGTGAGCGCCACCGCCCTGTACGGCTGGGTGCCCCTGTCGCCGTTCCTGGTGGCACTGTGCCTGGTCGGCTTGTCCTGCTCGTGCTCCTGGTGGCTGCTGCGCAGGCTGAACGTCGCGTCCCGTGCGCGAGACTAGGACGAGTGCCCCACGCCTCACAGCGCGCTCGGCGCTATCCTAGGGGGGTACGTAAGCCCTACGCGAAGGAGCCACCTGTGGCACAAGAAACCCGCACCGAAACCGACTCGATGGGAGCCGTTGAGGTCCCCGCGAACCGCTACTGGGGCGCTCAGACCGAGCGTTCGCTGCACAACTTCGACATTGGACGCAACACCTTCGTGTGGGGTCGCCCGATGGTGCGCGCCCTCGGCATCCTGAAGAAGTCCGCGGCCCTGGCCAACGCCGAGCTGGGCGAGCTGCCCGCCGACATCGCGAACTACATCGCACAGGCCGGCGACGAGGTCATCTCCGGCAAGCTCGACGACAACTTCCCGCTGGTCGTCTTCCAGACCGGCTCGGGCACGCAGTCGAACATGAACGCTAACGAGGTCATTTCCAACCGCGCGATCGAGCTCGCGGGCGGCACCATGGGCACCAAGTCCCCCGTGCACCCCAACGACCACGTGAACCGCGGCCAGTCCTCGAACGACACCTTCCCCACCGCCATGCACATCGCGGTCGTCTCCGAGCTGCACGACATGTACCCGCGCGTGCGCCAGCTGCGCGACACCCTGGACAAGAAGGCCAAGGAGTTCGACGACGTCATCATGGTGGGCCGCACCCACCTGCAGGACGCGACCCCGATCCGCCTGGGCCAGGTCATCTCCGGCTGGGTTGCTCAGATCGACTTCGCCCTCGACGGCATCGAGTACGCGGACACGCGTGCGCGCGAGCTGGCCATCGGTGGCACCGCCGTGGGCACCGGCCTGAACGCTCACCCAAAGTTCGGCGAGCTCACCGCGAAGAAGATCTCCGAGGAGACCGGCATCGATTTCAAGCAGGCCGACAACCTGTTCGCCGCCCTGGGCGCGCACGACGCACTGGTGCTGGTTTCGGGCGCGCTGCGCGTCCTGGCCGACGCCCTCATGAAGATCGCGAACGACGTGCGCTGGTACGCGTCCGGCCCGCGTAACGGCATCGGCGAGCTGATCATCCCCGAGAACGAGCCGGGCTCGTCCATCATGCCGGGCAAGGTCAACCCGACCCAGTGCGAGGCCATGACCATGGTCGCCACGCAGGTCTTCGGCAACGACGCGACGGTCGGCTTCGCCGGCTCGCAGGGCAACTTCCAGCTCAACGTCTTCAAGCCCGTCATGGCGTGGAACGTCCTGGAGTCCATCCGCCTGCTGGGCGACGCCTGCGTGTCCTTCGATACGCACTGCGCGTATGGCATCGAGCCGAACTACGAGAAGATCAAGCACAACCTGGACATTAACCTCATGCAGGTGACGGCCCTGAACCGCCACATCGGCTACGACAAGGCCTCCAAGATCGCGAAGAACGCGCATCACAAGGGTCTGTCGCTGCGCGAGTCCGCCCTCGAGCTGGGCTTCCTGACCGCCGAGGAGTTCGACGCGTGGGTCGTTCCCGCCGATATGACGCACCCCAGCGCCGCCGACGAGTGATCCGCTTCAGGCGCGCTAGCGGCAAACGCTTCGGCCCCGGTCTCGTTGTACGAGGCCGGGGCCGGTTCGTTTAGCCCTGGGCGCGCGCCTTCTTGCGCATTTTCAGGATCGTCGAAGCGATGATGGACAGCAGGAAGATGTTGAAGAGGATGGCGCCGACGCTCGGGGAGACGAGCGTGGCGACGAGGCGCCCGGCGGGGGCGGTGGCCGCGGCGGAGGCGCCGACAATGAGGCCGACGCGCAGGTCAACCATGCGGTGACGCAGGTTGGTGACAGTGCCCGCGATGCCGGTGGGGATCATAACGAAGAGGGACGTGCCGCGCGCGATCAGGTCTCCCGCGCCGACGGCCAGCTCCATACCGGGCACGATGACGGATCCGCCGCCTACGCCGACCAGGCCGGAGAGGATGCCGGCGCACACGCCGACCAGGATCAGCAGCGCGCACGAGGCCGGCCTCAGCGAGACGACCCCCTCGCGCGTGGGGACCTGCAGGTATTGGGAGACGATGACGAAGAGCGTGAAGCCGATGAGGATCCAGGGCAGCGTGGGGGCGGGGAGGCGCCGCAGGAGCCACACACCGATTTGTGAGCCGACGAGCGCACCGACGACGAGGAGCGCGCCGCCCGCCCAGGAGACCTCGCCGTGCAGGGCGTAGGTGCCCGATCCGACGGCGGCGGTGACGATGATGGCGGCAAGGGAGGTGGCCGAGGCGCGGCGCTGGTCCATGCGCAGGACGGCCATGAGGGCTGGCACGATGACGAGGCCGCCACCCACCCCGAAGAGTCCGGAGAGGAATCCCGCGCCGACGCCCGTCGCGATGACGAGGAGGATGCGGCGCGGGGTCAGGGGCTGGGTGTCTGTGTCGGGCATGTCTCCACTGTAGTCTCCTCCACGTCCCCCTCCTGAGACGTGTCTTCACCGGGCGCGAAACCTGCCCTCTCGCCCTGTTCCTCGATGGGTCGCCGGGGATAGACTGCCCGCATCAACGAAAGGATGCCGCAATGACTAACGTTCTGATTGTGTCGGGTCACCCGCGCCTCGGAGATGATTCGCTCGCGAATAAGACCATCGTGGAGGAGCTGACTTCCCTTATTCCGGGCGCTGTCGTCGACCAGCTCGACGACCTCTACCCCGACTACCGCATTGACGTCGCGGCTGAGCAGGCGAAGTTGGCCGCCGCTGACGTGATCGTCCTGCAGTATCCGCTGTGGTGGTACGGCTGGCCTTCGCTCCTGCAGAAGTGGGTGGAGGACGTGTTCGTGCGTGGCTTCAGCCACGGGTCGACGGGGACGGCGCTTGCCGGGAAGAAGCTGGTGGTGTCGGTGACGACAGGCGCCGGCGAGTCCTACTACTCCGCACAGCCGGGCGGTTTCGACCGCTTCCTGGCTCCCGCGATGGCGACGTGCGCGCTGACGGGTATGGAGTTCGCGGGGAGCCTGCCGCTGTTCGGGGTCTCCTACGCGAATCGCACGGATGAGGCGGCACGCGCCGACATGGTGGAGCGTTCGCGCGAGCACGCGGCTCGCCTCGCGAAGTTCGTCTCCGCCCTCTGAGCTGCCCCCCTGCCGTCAGGCGGGATGAGAACCCGTCCCCAGCCTCGTTCCTGTCACGAGGCCGGGGCCGACTCGTCTTTGCACCAAACCTGACGGTTGTATCCGGGGTTCGCGTCTACTTCTTCTTTTTCTTCGGTGCGGGCAGTTCCACCCACATCGCATCGACGACGTCGTGCAGCGTGTCGCGGTCCTCCAGCTCGACAAGGAGCATCTCCTTCGCTCCCTCGTAGGGGGTGGCGCGCGGGGCGCCGGGCAGGAGCCGTTCGGAGGCAGGCGTGACCTTGAGCAGGAAGCGGTCGTCGTAGATGCCGCCCACGACCTTGCCCCGATAGTAGAGGACGTATTCGCCCATCATCTTGCGGTGCGCCACGTCATCCAGCTCGCCCAGCAGGTCGAGCACGAAGTCCAGGTATTGGTTGGTGGACGCCATCGTTCATCCTCGCTTTCCCGCTCAACGCCACGCTCGCCTGATCCTGCGCTGCATTCAGCGGCCTTGCTCTTTTGTGGCGGATGAGAACAGTATAGGAGCCTGTGAGCAGTCCCTGTGATCGCGTTCGTTCATTGATCAACGGGGCCGCGGTTGGCTGCAGGGCTAGCTAGTATCACCGCGACGCAAGGGTCGTCAGGGCCTGGACTTCGCGCCTGACAGCCCCGTTAGGATGGGGGCATGACAGATACGCGTGACCCACGAGGGATTGTTAACTTCTTCGTCCGGTACCTGGTGCTCCACGTGATCTTCCTGGTCGGCCTCCCGCTCTCGTATGCCATGGACCTGGCCCTCATCTACTTCTTTGGCTTCCTGGGCTTCTTCACCTTCTTTCAGGTGTTGATAGCCATCACCCGAAAGTTCCTCGAGAAGGCCGGATGGTGGAAGCCTGTCGCCATCGTGGGGGCAGTATTCTCCGACGTGGCGGTCCTGTGGTGGCTGGGCGGGATAGTCTCAGGTTTTTTCGTGGACTCCAACTGGGGGCTCGTGACCCAGTGGCTGCCCTACCACTTCGTCGCTGCCTTGTGCGCGTGGGGACTCCGCGAGTTCTTCTACTGGTTGAGCCCACGAGACACTGCTACGCCCAGCGCCTCTGACACTCCCACCGATCCGGCTGAAACCGAGAACCTCAGCGAATCCGAAGACACAGAGGCAGACACCCCGACGGACGCAACCGGGGTTACCGAAGCCGACACCGACAAGCAGTAGTCCGTTGTCTCGGGAGCGGCTTCGTCCACTCCCCACCGCCAGGCAGGAGGCACAATCCAGCCCCGACCTCGTCAATGAGAACAGCGCAAGCGAAACGGACTCAGAAAACCCAACTTTTCAGGACACTCCCCCACCGCAGCCCTGTTAGACACTTTTAGACAATAGCGCCAGGCTACCTCAGGACCAAACGACCAAACAGCAGATTGCAAACCTACAAGGCCTGACAAATACTTGGAAATTCAACCAACCCACGATTTTACTTGTCCGCACTGCGGGACACTTTTGTTCAGCTTGACCATATTGTCGGTTAATTTACTGAAAAATCGCTTTACCTTTGAATGGGCGCAGTTTCACGCGCATGACTCCCCCACCGGGACGTCTCATCAACGATTACGAGGACAGACACGTCATGGAGACACGACATCCCCTGACCATCCCTGCTGCGATCGTGCTCGGCACCGCGGTCGTAGCCACGGCCCTACCCCTGCCGAACTCCACACCAGCCACCGCCACGGGCACGGCGCACGTCACCCGCGCCTACACGGACAAATCCACCCACACGCCTGGCACTCAGGCGACCATCACGGCCGAGGCGAGCGGAGACGGCACCGTCCACTTCTCCGTCAGCCACCTCGGCGTCGAGGTCGCCTCGGGCGACGCGACCGTCGAGAACGGCAAGGCCACCTGGCCCTACACGACGCCGGGCGACAACAACCAGGGATACCTGGTGACCGCGACCGGCGCGGACGGCACGCACGCCGAAACCGCCCTGGACGTCTCCTCCAGCTGGACGCGCTTCCCGCGCATGGGCTACCTCTCCCATTTCAAGCCCACCGCACCGGCGGGCACGGATGGGAATACCACCTACGAGTCCTTCCTCTTCCAGCAGCCCCAGGACTACATCAACAAGCTCAGCCAGGACTACCACATCAACGCGCTGCAGTACTACGACTGGCAGTATCGCCACGAGCAGCCCGTCGCCACCGGCGACCTCGAGAACCAGTGGCCCCTGTGGTACGCCAACACCTACGCGTCGAAGAAGACAATCACCGACTACATCCAAGACGCGAAGAACGCCAACATGGGTTCTCTCGCCTACTCGATGGCGTACGCGGCAAACGACAACTACGACACGAACAAAATCAAAGACGAGTGGCGTCTGCGCGAGGACAACGGATCCTATTGGGTGCGCGACCTCGGCGAGCAGTGGTGGGTACCGACCCCCAAGGGCGTGGACAAGCCCAAGAGTCACCAGTTCATGATGAACGTCAACAACGAAGACTGGCGCACCTACATCACCGGGCAATACAAGACGCAGAAGACCGAATTCAAATTCGACGGCACTCACATCGACACGCTCGGGCAAACCTCCAAGAAGGATGCCTCCGGCAATCCTGTTGACCTGACCGACGGCCTAGCAGCCCTCGTTGATGACACGTATAAGAACGTCGGCGGCCAGGTGGGCATCAACCTGCCCGATGGCGCAGGCAGCGAGAAGATCAACAAGGCATCCGCTGCCTACATGTACACCGAGCTGTGGGATCACAACGAGACAAACGCGCAGGTTGCGTCCTACCTGCAAAACGCTCGCAAGGATGCCGGTAACAAGCCACAGATCGTGGCCGCGTACGCAAACAACTACGACCCCACGATCTCCTTGCCCGATCCGAAGGATTCTAAAAAGACGATCCATCCGGGCGTGACTCCGGATGAGGGGACACGTATCGAGGCCGAGTCCGACCAGGCGAGCGTGAGCGGTGGCGCCCATATCCTCTCCGGTGACGATTCCGCGTCGGGCGGCGCATACGCGGGCGACTTCTCCCAGGGCGGCTCCACCGTGACCTTCACGGTGGACGCCGGCCAGGGCGGCACGTTCACGTTCACGACGCGCTACGCCAGGCAAGACGATGACCCCAACTACCACCAGATGATCCTCGACATGGGCACGCCCAATCAGAAGCTCATCAAGTACGTGCACTTCAACACGACGGGTAGCTACTACACGTGGACCGATGACATGACCGAGACCGTCGAGCTCACGCCCGGCGTCCACACGATCTCCTTCTGGGTCCCCACCGATAGGACGTACACGCCCGTCAACATCGACTGCATCACCTTCCGAGAGTTCAACACGGACTCCGTCAAGCTTGCGGACGCGGCGTTCGCGGCCAACGGAGCGCACCACCTGGAGCTCGGCGACTACGGGCGTATGCTCGACAACGAGTTCTTCGTCAACTCGGGACGCTCCATGTCCACGGACCTGCAGGCGTGGATGAAGAACTACTACAACATCTCCACCGCCTACGAGAACCTGCTCTACGGCGACAACCTGACGCGCAAGGAACGCCAGGTCGACGTCACAACTAACGGCGTGGGCTTGCCGACCTCGACGGACGGGGCGGCGAACACGATCTGGGCGAACACCATGACGTCCGACGCGGGCACGGCCCTGCACCTGATCAACCTGCGCACCGACGACCAGGACGGCAACGACCAGTACTGGCGTAACGCAGCCAAGCGGATCCTCCCCTTCGATAACACGTCCGTCACCTACCACCTGGAGGAGGGCGAGGCCGTCCCCGCGTCCGTCTTCGCCGTCAGCCCGGACGACGACGGTGGCCGCCCGACGCCGCTCGACTTCACGACCGGCACGGATGAGCAGGGACGCACGACGATCACGTTCAACGTGGGTCGTCTCTCCTCGTGGGACATGGTGGTCTTCTCTCCCACCGCGAACGCGGCTGGGTCGCACGCCGCGACCACGACGAGCGAGGCCGTCACCGGCCAGGTGCGTAACGACCTCGGCCAGTGCCTGACGTCGAAGGACCCGAAGGGCGAGGATGGCACCCCCGTGTTGAACGCCAACTGCGCCGGGAACTCCGACGCGCAGACCGTCACGTACAAGGATGGTCACCTGCGCATCGGTGATCGTTGCGTCGACGTGGTGGGCGGCTTCACCGAGGAGGGCACGGTCGCGCACATGTGGACGTGCTACCCGACGCTTGAGTCCCAGATGTGGGATCGCAACGATTCCGGCCAGCTCGTCAACCGCGCGTCCGGCCTGTGCCTGACGATCCCGGGTGATACGACGCAGGAGGGCACGCAGGCGGTCATCTCGCAGTGCTCGTCCTCTTCGCCGTCGCAGCGCTGGAGCCTCCCCTCGCCAGCAGGCAAGTAGCGGAGCACTCGCTGGGATAGGCACTACCCGGCAGGGCGGCTCCTCGCTGGGCGCGCGCGGGCTCACGCGCTGCCCAGGACTCGGCCCCGACCTCGTGAATGGACGAGGCCGGGGCCGAGTCGCGTCCCTGACGTTCAGTTAGTCTTCGTGTTCGTCAGGTGACGTCCGATGTAGCCGATGTAGACCTTGCGTGTCTTTTCTGTATCCGGGTAGTAGTGCATACGCGGCGCATTCTGGTCACAGTGAGTGGGAGCAAAGTGCGCCCACATCTCGACTTCACCTCGGGGATCAACCTCTGTAGGCACCGGCCTCGTGCGTTCCCTGCGCATCTTCTCGTTTCCCTTGACGGTGTCGCTCTCGTTCGACTTGTGGCGCGAGGCAGAACAGGTGCGGTATCCGTCGGGCGGATTCGCCAGGTAATCGTGAACATTGCCTCCCGAAAAGTCGCCAGATTCGCGCGCCCGCATGTAGTCGCGCAAGACGAGGATGTAGCTCCAGAAGGCGGCGACGTAGCGGCTGCCATGAAGCTCCTCGAGTTTCATGATGTCATCCACCATGGCATTAGGGTCGCTCAATACCACGTATCTTGTGACTGATTCGTACTTCCCCTGCGTCATGCGGTCGAAGAGCTCCGACATGCTCTGCGGGCTTTCATCCAGCTGCTCCTCAACGAAGTCACGCTCGCCGTCCTTCGCATCAGGGTTTCTCAGCTTCCATTCGAGGGAACGATTTCTCTTACTCAGTCTCTCCTTCTCTTGCTGAATCTCGAGCAGCTGGTCGACGAGTGTTTTCTTCTCTTCCTTGAGCTCCTCGATCTCCTGGCTCTGCTGCGACGCTTCCTCCAGCAGTTCCTCCGCGACCCGCAGCTCGTCCTCAAGTGCGGCTCGCTTGTGCGCGAGCTGTGCGTGCGTCTCATTCATGGCGTCGAGGCCGCTCTCCAGCGCGGCGACGCCACTTTCCAGCTCGGTGTGCGAGCGCGGGTTGAACGCGGGCAGGAAGCGGCGAATCAGGCGGCGCAGCGGCTCGTACCACGCCAAGTGCTGGGACTGGCCGCGCTGCGGGGCGGGCTCGGACGTCGCTGACCCGGCACCCACCTCGCGTTCGGGGGTCTGGGGGGCGAGCCCTTCTTGCGCCTCGTGAGCAGGCTCGCGCGAGTCCTCGGCCGATCCCCTCGCGTCGCTGGCGGCTACGGAGAAAGACTCGGCGACCCGCTGACGCACCTTCTCGTCGAGCAGTTTCACCGTCCGCGCGCTCTCACGCAGCGGGTGGAACGTCGGCACCGTCAGGCGTTTCTTGTCCAGGAGCGCTTGGGCCCGGCGAAGCTCCTTATCGAGGCCGTTTTCCCACAGGTACTCGCAGGGCGTTCGCGCGATGATGGCGGACAGTTCGGAACGGAATCGCTTGTTTTTCTCGTCGTAGCCGCGCAGCAGCGTGCCCGCGGTCAGCACTCTGTGGCGGAGCCTGTCGGTTGGTTCGTCTGAGCGAAAGCCAGGAAGGTAGGTTCGCAGGCTTCCCTTGGGCATGGCGCACCCCTGCCCGATCCGGGCATGGAACTGGCGGTAGGCCTCGGGCGAGAGCAGAAAGTAGGACGCGCAGCCAAGGGAGTCCTTCGTCAGGGAACGCAGGATGTCTTTCCAACGGTATTCCGCCTCGAGGGCGTCTGAGTCGTTCCCGTCCGTGAGCGGGGCGGCCACGACGACGGATGCGCGCCGACGCTCATCATGGATCCAGCCGATCAGCTGCTCCACCTGTTCCTCGTCGGCGACGGATTGGGGGGAGTCCGACAGCGGCATGCCACGGTCGTGGCAGTGGCCCTCGGTGATGAGGTCGCGGACCAGGGCGGGTGGCTTCGCGTCCCACTCACCCTCGCGCGGAGGGGTCACCTCGATCCACAGCACCTGGTCGTAGTTGGATTCTTTGGTCGCGTGCAACGCGTAGACGCGCATGATCCACTGGTCGCCGCCCTCTCTGCGCTCGACCATCTCCAGGAGTTGGCGCTCGTAGTGCTTATCTTCTGACGTCTCTGACAGCCTGGTCGCGACGACGTCTGCTGTCTCGTCCCGTTTGGAGGTGAGTTCTCCGAATCGATAGATCCCCTCAGCGTCGCATTCCACACCCGCGCGCGAGCCGCCGGGCGGGTACTTCTTGTGCGCCCATTCGTGAAAGAGACGGTCGGCGGTCTGCTTCGCGCTTTCCGTGCCTTCCAGTTCCAGAATTGCCCGATAGCCGCGCGCCATGATGCCTACCCTTCAGTCAGCACTGATAGAAGAATTTTGTGCATCAGCTTACAGCTACCGAACAATTGTCACATTCGAACCTGGGTTGCGATTATGAGGCGCGCATCACATGCAAGTGCTCCCCGGCCTCGTATCGACACCGGGGAGCACCGTAACGGACACGACAGGTCAGGACGCGGTGACCTCAACGGGCGCGCTCTGCACGAGGCCCGACAGAGCATCCATGAAACGCGCGATTTGCTTGCGGTTACGACCATCCTGCATGAGGTTCGGCATGCCCTTCGTGGTGCAGGTGACCTCGACGATGACGCCCTGCTCGTTGGGGATGAAGCCGACGACGAAGCGCTCACCGTAGGAGGTGAAGGTGAAGGGTGTCTCGAACGTGATGAAGCGGGCGTTCATGTCCGCGCCGGTCAGGGTCGCCTTCTTGACGGCCTGCAGCGCGCTCGTCGCCGCGTTGAAGACCTGCTGGTACGGCAGGCTGTACTGGAACGCCTGCGTGGTGCTAGCAGTAAAACCCATGGTGTCTCCTTGTGATCATGGTTGACGTATCGCCCACTGCGCGAGGCTCACGCGCGGACCCGTGAAGAAGAGGCCATCCTCACGCACGAATGAGCGCTCCTTGGTGTAGCGCTGGGCGTGCGTGACCCCTTCCAGCCGGTCCAGGGTATCAGCTTCAACAGCAACAATGTAGTCAAAATCCGACATCGCAAACGTGGACAGGACAGGCACGTTGCGCCTCGCCTCACGCCAGGGGCTACGCGAGCAAAAAGACAGCGCAGAGCCAGCGACTCGGTGGGCGCGTATCGACATCGACGCCGAACAGGGGAGTCATGCCAGGCCGATCGCGCACGGATGCGAACGTTTCCTGACGCATCGCCCCTCCTGGATCATTGCGCGACACGAAGGCAGCCCCTGTGACAAACGAAGGCGACGAGGCACCATCGCCCAACGAGCAGGCGCCGAGGCGGCCATCACCGCCTCGGCGCCCACCCTCACACTGTCAGGGGTCGATCAGGAACGGGGCTCGTAGGGACTGACCGCGACGGAGGCCATCTCCTGGCACACCCGCAGAGAGAGGCGCAAGCTCGTCGAACCCGACCCGTTCGTGTTGATGATGTCCACCTGGTCGGCGTCCGCAGCCGTGCACCCATCGACGCCGTCCACCGACTCGGCCGTCAGCGTGACGCCCACGCGCCCACCCTCAGGAATCGTGTACACGTTGCCCGGATCCTCGCCGTCGCGCGCCGCCTCGGAGACGGTCGCCCCGCCGGAGGCGAAGAGGACCTGCGGGAAACCGCTGATCCAACACGAGGACCCCTCATTCGTGAAGATCACCTCGACATAGGTGGTCGAACCAATCTCCTGGCGCGAACCCACGGATGCCTGCAGGTTCGACAGGTCGCAGCGCGCCTCATTGTCACTCACGTCCACGTCGGGCGCCTGGTTTCCCCTATCGGTGGACGCGCTCTGGGAGGCCCCACCGCTCTGCCCAGCCCCACCGCTCTGGGAGGGCGCCGCGCTAGAGGAAGTCGAAGCACTCGGCGTCGCAGGCGAAGACGTCGCCCCCGACTCGGGCTGGCCGTCCTTCGGCGAACAGGCGCCGACGCCCAAGGCGAGGGCGGACAGTGCGGTCACGGCAAGGAAGCGTCGCATATTAATCATGCGACCATCCTATGGAAGCGACGCGGGTGTCCCCCTCGCCACGCCGGTCGTTACGAACTGGTGACAAGCGGCGCCCGCCACGCGAGCGGCGGGCCACCCCTGCCTCGTCAATTCCCAATCCGCCCACGCGAGCAAAGAAGGACGTCCTCCCGCGACCACTCAGCTGCCGGAAACCGGCTCAATCTTGACGGGCGCGACGTCCATCTCTTCGAAAGACACCAGGCGGTCCTTGCGCACCAGGTGATAGCCCCACCACACGACGCCGAAGAGCGGCAGGCCAATGTAGGAGGAGGCAACCTCCCAGACCTGGCCATGGATAATGGCCTCGTAGTTCTGCCCCGCCATGACCACCAGGCACATGATGAACGCGATAATCGGACCCACCGGGTAGAACGGTGACCGGTACGGCAAATCTTCTAAGAGGTAACCCTGAATCCAGTACGCGCGACGGAATCGAAGATGACTGACCGCGATCCCCAACCACATGATGATGCCCGAAATGCCAACAATATTGACCAGCCAAATGTAGGCGTCGTTAAAAACCAGCTGCGTGAGGAAGCCCAACGCCGCCATCACCGTCGTCACCGCCATCGCATAACCGGGCACTCCGCCCTTCGTGACACGCGCAAAGATGGCTGGCGCCTGTCCCTTGAGTGCCATCGAGTGCAACATGCGCGAGGCCGCATACAGGCCCGAATTACCCGCCGACAGGATCGACGTGAGGATGACGGCGTTCATGACGGCCGCCGCCGCGCCGATCCCCATGCGCGCGAAAACCAGCGTGAACGGGGACTGCGCCACGTTGTTCGCGCTGTCGTCGGCGGCGCTGAGCAGGCTCGGATCCGCGTAGGGCAACAGCGTGCCGATCACCGCGATCGCGCCAATGTAGAAGAACATGATGCGCCAAAACACCGTGCGGATCGAGCGCGGCACGTCCCGGCGCGGATTCTCCGACTCGCCGGCGGCCACGCCGACCAGCTCGGTCCCCTGGAACGAGAAGCCCGCGATCATGAAGACAGCGATAACGCCGACGAAACCGTTGTGGAAGGGCGCATCCCCGGTCGTCCAATTCGACAGGCCCGGGGAATTCGTCCCCATGACGCCCGCGATCATGAAGACGCCGGAGATGACGAACACGACGACGATGACGACTTTGATGGCCGCCAGCCAGAACTCCGCCTCGCCGTAGACGCGCGCCGACAGGGCGTTGAGCCCGACGACGATCACCAGGAACAGCACCGCCCATATCCACGAGGGCACGGACGGGAACCAGTACGCCATCACCAGGCCCGAGGCGACGAGGTCCGCGGCCACCGTCACCGCCCAGTTGAACCAGTAGTTCCACCCCATCGCGAACCCGAAGGACGGGGAGATGAACTTCGTCGCGAAGGTCTGGAAGGAGCCCGCGACCGGCTGGTGGGCGCTCATCTCGCCCAGGGATTGCATGAGGAGCAGCACCATGAGGCCGATCGCCGCGTACGCCAGGAGGGCGCCGCCGGGGCCGGCGTTGGCGACCGTGGCACCGGAGGCCAGGAACAGGCCTGTGCCGATCGCCCCGCCGATGGCGATCATCTGCATGTGGCGCGACGCCAGGCCACGCTTGAGCTGCGTGTTGGAGCGCTGGCGGACTTCGCTCGCGATGTCATCGGGAGTGGGGGTTTCCATGAATGGGGTCCTCATCTGTCGATCGTGAGTCCCATCTTAGTCCCTAATTCTTGTGTCGAGATTGGGACGTTCTTTCCTCGGTCTTTAACGAGGCCAGGGCCGGGTCGCGCTCGCCACTCCCGTGAGTTCACCAACATCTCGTTGTATTGTCAACACTTTTGACGTAACACACCACGGGGCGCCGCGGTCCGGTTTGTCGCCGCCTCTCCCCTGCCTCGTCACCCCCACCCATCGCGTTCGGCACGAGGGAAAGGACACCGTGCGCGGCGCAAAGACCTGGCGCACTCGGATCGCTACACTGAAACCCTCCCCGCGCCAACGAAAGAAGGGACCATGACGTACCAACTTGCGAGCATCGGCTGGATGCTGCTCGCCCTCGTCCTGTCGGCCTCCATCGGCCTCGAACGACAGATCCGAGGCAAGAGCGCGGGCATCCGAACCCAGGCCATCGTCGGCATGACGGCGTGCCTCATGATGCTGATCTCCAAGTACGGCTTCTCCGACATCCTGATGGACGGCATCACCCGCTACGACCCCTCGCGCGTCGCCTCCCAGATCGTCTCCGGCATCGGCTTCCTCGGAGCCGGCATCATCCTGACTCGACACGGCGCGATCCGAGGCCTCACGACCGCCGCCACCATCTGGGAAACCGCGGCCATCGGCATGGCGTGCGGGGCCGGACTGTGGTGGCTCGCCATCGCCGGCACCGCCCTCCACTTCATCGTCATCGCCCTGCTGACACCTCTCGTCCAGTTCATCCTCATGCGCGCCCACGGACACAAGGTGACGCTGAGCGTCCACTACTCCCCCGGGCACGGGGTCCTCTCCTCGCTCCTGACGCAGGTCGGGACGCTGGGCTGGGCTGTGTCTTCCGTGTCCACGCGCACCGACTCGACCGAACGCATGTCTGTCGCACGTTTCACCGCGTCGACACGCCAGGACCTCTCCAAGTCCCTCCTGGTGACCACCCTGTCGGACCTGGACGGCGTCGCCGGCGTCGACGTCACCGAGGAAGACGACGAGTAAGCACAAGAGAATGAGGGGCTCGCGGTTTCATCCGCGAGCCCCTCATTCATGCCCTCAGGCACTCAGCGCATCACGCTTGAGGACCGAAAGGATTGTAGGGCTGGTTACCCTGCTGGTTCTGCTGGCCGTACTGGGCCTGCTGGCCGTACTGCCCCTGCTGGCCGTACTGCCCCTGCTGGCCCTGCTGGCCGTACTGCCCCTGCTGGCCCTGCTGGCCGTACTGAGGCTGCTGCCCCTGCTGGCCATACTGAGGCTGCTGCCCCTGCTGGCCATACTGAGGCTGCTGGGGACGCTGCTGACCGAAGGCCGACTGACCCGCCTGGAAGCCCTGCTGCTGGCCGAACTGGCCCGGCTGGCCGAAGGCACCCGGAGTTGCATTCACGGGAGCAACCTTGCCGGCCTTGAGCTCGAGGAGCAGAACGCCGCCCGCGGCACCCATGGCAAGGGAGAAGAAGGGGAACAGGAACGCGCCGATCGACAGGTAGCTCACGCCGATCTCGACCATGGAATAGATCGTCAAGATGACCGAGAGGAATGCCAGGAGAATCGACCCGGCACCCGTCGTGATGAACGCCCACTTCTGGTTCGTGAACCAGTAGGCGACACCAACAGCGACGGTGCCCACAAGCAGGAGGGTGAAGGTAACCGGGAACCAGCCGCCGCCGCCAAGGAGCGACTCGTGGAAGCCGAAGAGGGAGACGTAGGGCAGGACCATCGAAATGAGGACCAGGAGAGCCGCAACGCCGACGCCGATCAGCGCGTAGGTCGCGCGAACGGAACGACCACTGACCTTACCGGTCTCGGAAACAACGGCGTTCTGGAACTGGTTGAAGGCCGTATTTGCGGCGGCGCCGAACTGCTGAGCGGCAGCTCCAAGCTGCTGACCGGCGGACTGACCAGGCTGACCCTGCGGGGCCTGGCCATACTGCGGCTGACCCTGGGGAGCCTGGCCATACTGCGGCTGACCCTGGGGAGCCTGGCCATACTGCGGCTGACCCTGGGAAGCCTGGCCGTACTGCGGCTGACCCTGGGGAGCCTGCCCGTACTGCGGCTGACCCTGCGGGGCCTGGCCATACTGCGGCTGACCCTGGGGAGCCTGCCCGTACTGCGGCTGACCCTGGGGAGCCTGGCCATACTGCGGCTGCGCGGCGGGGGTCTGACCATCGGCTGCGAGTTCGGCGGCAGACTTCTCACGCGCACCCTCGGTAATCGTGCGCTCGAGCTCCTCGTCCGACACCGCGGGGGCGTCGGTGGTGGGGTTCTCGCCGAGGACCGGTGTCGCGTCGGTCGCGGGTCCCGCCTGCTCCTGCTGAACGGGCTCGTTGACAGCCGCGCCCTGCTCGGCTACGGCCTCATCAACAGCCGCGATCTGTGCGGCCACAGCCTCATCAACGGCCTCGGCCTGGTCGGACACAGCCTGCTCGGCGGTCGGCGGCTGCGCGGGGACGACACCCTGGTCGGACAGCCACTGCCCAAGCGCCGGGTACAGCGACGGGTGGGTCGCAACGTAGGGGCGCAGGTCGGGACGCGCGGCCGTGATATCGGCGAGGTCCTGAGCGGTCAGTGCCGGATTACTCATGTCAGCAGCGCTGAGCTGCGACGGGTCGATAGTGCTCATCTGTATTCCTCTCGCACCCGAAAGTGCAGTTCCTGATGGCGAACAGTCAATACTATCGCGTGAGTCTGCCGCCAGGTCAAGACGTTCGAACGATGAAACGCGCGGCGAGCAAAGAAGCCCGGTCCCTGTCGGGACCGGGCTTGTGGTGGTAGCGGGGACAGGATTTGAACCTGCGACCTCCGGGTTATGAGCCCGGCGAGCTACCGAACTGCTCCACCCCGCGTCGGTGGTTAAAACCTTACCACCAGGATCAAGACGCTTCAACCAAAGGGGCCGTGAACTACGTCTCCGCACCACAGCCCCGACCCGCACCTCGTCTCGGAGGCCTCAGGCCGGGGCGGCGCTCATCGGTTCCTTAGATCAACCCCGCCTTACTGATCAGGGCTACCCGCACCGGCGCCAGGCTGCGGGATCCCCGGCGCGGGAGCAGGAGCGGCAGCGGGAGCCGACACAGCCCCCTGCGCGGCAGCGGGCCACATGCCCTGAGGGGCAACGGGGTTCACGCCGTGGGGCGGCACCGCACCACCGGGTGCCGGGTGTCCACCCTGCATGGGGGCAGCCACGAAGGGGCCACCGACGGGCGCGGGAGCGGAGGGACGCCGATCAGGCACCGCAAGGACAATGGCAATGATGAGAATGGAGCGCACGATCAGCCAGATCAGAACCCCACGCACAACGAGCAAGGAGGCATACCAATGATCGCCAAAGACCGACGGATCCAGCGTCGGAGGTAAAAATAGCCAGTACCACGTCCCACCTTCCAAGACGGCGAGCACCGGGTCAAGGAGCAGGAAGGACACGAGAACGACGCCGACCAGAGCGTAGCGCACTGCCTTGCTTCGCCCTCGGAGCGCGACAGCGGACAGCACAATCACCACGATGTAGGTAATGACCGACTCATAGAACCAGATGTCCGTAAAACGCTCGAAGTAGATGCTCAAGTCGTCGAAGAGATAGGGAATGAATTTGTTAACGAGCGCGATTACCGAAAGGACCAGCTCAAGCCTCAGGCACAACCGCACGCGCGTGGAGAGCTGCGGGCGCGCGGGCCGTGCCATCGGGTAGGGCCCCGGCTGTCCCCAAGCTTGCGGTGCGGGTACCGGCTGGCCGCCGCCCTGGTTCGGGATCCCCGGGACAGGAACGGAGAACTGACCGGGAGCATGGACGGCCCCACTTGTTCCGCCGAAACGGTTGGGTTGGGGGTTCGGGATGTGAGGATTGCTCATGGGCAGGTTCCTTCCGCGTGTATCGGTCGCGCGTAAGCGCACATGATGCCCATCATATCCGCAGCGCGTCACCGACGTGACGACAGGCACAGACGGACTGTTCCCGATCGGGCACCGACGCCACCCGCATATGGGGCGCGCCCGGCCCGCGACCCGCAAGGGGTGGCGAAGCCGGGCGCGCGATCGACGCACGCGGGCTAGGAGCCGCTCTGCGCACCCGCCGACGGGGTCGGCGTGGGAGCCGCCGAGGGCGTGGGAGCCGGGGTCGCGGAGCTATTCGCTGCTCCCCCGCTCTGGGCCCGTTGGGCTTCCTCGGCGCGGTTCAGCGCATCATGCAGGCGCGTCTGGGCCTCGCCGTAGGCGCTCCAGTCGCCCTTGCTCATCGCCGCGTCGGCGTCACGCATGGCTTGGGCGGCGTCACTGACGGCCTGGCTGAGCTGGGTGCTGGCATCCCCGGGGGTCGTGGAGGTGCCCGGCTGGGCGCCTCCCCCGCCGCTCGGGGTGGTCGTCGTCGACGTTCCGTCGTCCGCGACCAGCTGGCTGAGGGATTCCTCCAACGTCGGGGCAAAGCCGACCTTGTCGCCGAAGGCGGTCAGCACCGAGCGAAGCACGGGGTAGGACGCCGATCCGGTGCCCTGCACGTAGACGGGCTGCACGTAGAGCAGGCCGCCGCCGACCGGCAGCGTCAGGAGATTGCCTCGGATGACCGTCGAATCGGCCTGGTTGAGCAGGTTGAGCTGGGTGGCGATCTTCTCGTCGGAGTCGTACTTGTTCTGGACCTGGCCTGGACCGGGCACGGTCGTCGACGAGGGCAGGGCGAGCAGGCGGAGCTTGCCGTATCCCTCGCGCACCTGACCGGGCGTGTTGCCCGTTTCTGAGTCCACGGCGAGGAAGCCCGCCATGGCCTCGCGCCGCCCTTCGCCGCCACCGCCGGGCACGAACACGGAGGTCAGCGAGAACTCAGCGCTCTCCTGGCCGGGCATCTGCATGGTCAGGTAGTACGGGGGCTGCAGGGCGGTCGGTGCGGACACGTGGTTACCGTTCGCATCCACGCCCGCGGAGGGCGCGCTTGAGGCGGTGGCGTCCCCGTAGGTCGAGGTCTCCTCGGCGAGGCGCCAGCGGTCACCGCCCGAGTAGAAGCCGGCCGCGTCGGTGACGTGGTAGGTGGCCAGCAGGTTGCGCTGGACCTTAAACATGTCCTCGGGGTAGCGCAGGTGGCTCATGAGGTCGCCGGAGATGGCGGACATGGGCTCGACGCTGCCCGGGTAGATCTTTTCCCACGTGCGCAGGATCGGGTCCTGGTCGTCCCAACGGAACAGGCGCACGGACCCGTCGTAGGCGTCGACGACGGCCTTGACGGAGTTACGCATGTAGTTGATCTTGTTGGCCTGCACGTACTGGCCCATCTGGGTGGACTGGGAGTCGACGGTCGCGTCGGAGAGCGTCTCGTGCTGGGCGTAGGGGTAGTTGTTTGTCGTCGTGTAGGCGTCGACTACCCACACGAGGCGCTTGGGGGTCGAGGCGTCCCCGTCCATGTCGACGACCGCGGGGTAGGCGGACTGTTCGAGGGTCAGGTAGGGAGCGACCTTGGAGACGCGCTGGAGCGGGTCGCGGTCGTAGAGGATCTGCGAGGCCTCGTTGGTCTGGGAGGAGAAGAACAGGTCGGTGGACCCGAACTTGATGGCGTACAGGAGCTTGTTCCACGTGTTGCCCACGGAGGGGCCGCCGTTGCCGACGAAGGTCGTGGAGACCTGGCCGCCAACCGCCGTGTCGTCCGGGTAGTCGAGTTCCTGGGGCTCGGCACCTTCAGGGGCGCCGACGATCGAGTAGGTGGGTGAGCCAGGGCTGAAGTAGACGCGCTCCTCGTACTCCCCCATCTCGCCGACAGACGGCACAGACTGCTCCCAGTAGGAGGGCAGGCCATCGCTCGTGAGCTGATTACCGTAGGCTGCGACCGCCCCGAAGCCGTGCGTGTAGACGGTGTGCTGGTTGACCCACGTCTGCTGCTCGGCGGACAGGCCCGAGAGGTTCAGTTCGCGCACGGAGATGACGGTGTCGCGGCGCTCGCCGCCCACCGTGTAGCGGTCGACCTTCATGCCCGAATTGAAGCCGTAGTACAGGCGGGACTGTTGGAGCTGCTGGACGGTCTTGGTGATGACCTTCGGGTCGAGCAGGCGCACCTGAGAGGTGAGTGCCTCGTTGTCGAATTGCCCAGCCGAGGCAGTGGTGGCCGCGTCGTAGTTCGTCTGATAGTCGACGTCATCGAGGCCGTAGGCAGCCAGAGTCGCGTCGATGTTGCGCTGGATGTAGGGCGATTCGAGAGTGCGCTGGTTGGGGCGCACGCGGAACTGCTCGATGAGCGCGGGGTACGCGCCGGCCAGGATCAGGGCGGCGATGACGGTGACGGCCACGCCGGTCGCGGGCAGGCGCCACGTGCCGCGGAAGGCGGCCACCACGAAGAGGGCAGCGACCAGGAAGGAGATGACCGCCAGGATCGAGTGCGCGGGGAGCGTGGCGTTGATATCGGAGTACATGGCTCCGTGGATGGAGCCGCTCTCCGAGGTCAACAGCTCATAGCGGCCCAGCCAGTAGTTGATGCCGATGAACACCGAGAGGGTGGCTGCCATGAGGCCGGTCTGGAGTCGCGCGTGCTTGGAGGCGTGGGGGCGCGGGGCCAGGCGGATCGTCCCGTACAGGTAGGACACGACGAGGGCGGCGGCCAGCCCGATACCGGTGACAGTCATGAGGAAGGAGACGAGCACCTTGAGCGCGGGCAGGACGAACACGAAGAAGGAAATGTCCAGGCCGAACTGGGGATCTACCTGGTCGAAGGACGAGGCGTTGAGGAACTGCAGGAGCGTGCGCCATTCGGTGGCCAGACGGGCGCCGTTGGTGAATCCGAAGAAGAGTGCGACTCCCCAGAAGGCGAAGCGCCGCACGGGCTCGAGCGCCTCCTGGTAGCCGCGCAGCGCCGCGGATGCTTCCCCGCGCGTCGAAGAGACGCGGTGACGGTAGGCGAAGGCCATCGAGAAGTACACGAGTCCGGTCGCGACCAGCAGGCCCACGACGAAGAGGCCGAAGTGGGCGCCCCACTGGGTGAGGATGACGCGCGTGGCACTCATCTGGCGGAACCACAGGATCTCCGTCCACACGATGGAAGACCCGTAAACGACGGCGGCGATAACTGCCAGCGCGGCCAGCGTAATCGCGCCCGGGCCGGGCTTGCGGAGCTTCACCTCGGCGCGAGGGGCTCGCCGCTGACGCGGTTGATCTGGCTGATCGGATCCGAAGACCGAAAATGGGAAGCTCACAGCAATCCTCTCTGTTAAACCGGAAGCTAGTTCCCAGTCTAGCGGTGGGCAGGTTGTTCTTCGTCTCGGTTTTGTCCGCTCTCCGTGAGATTATGGGGGCATGAGTGTTGAGATGATGCCGAGTGCGCGTGAGATCGCGCTGGCCAACGTGGTTGTCGATATCGAGAAGGGCGCCGCCCGCGTGGGGTGGGATCACGCGCCTTCCATCTATGCGTTGGTCCCGACGGCTCTGCTGCTGTCTGACCCGAACCTGCCGGCCGACATTGCCGAGCAGCTGCGCGCGGGCTGGGACGGCAGCGATGAACACTTGAGCGCGATTATCCAGGAGGACCTGGCAGACGATGACATCGAGCAGGTCCTGGCCCACCTGGCGTGGCCGGAGACGGTGCCGGGTGCCGCGATCACGGTCGAGCGCATCGTCGTTCCCCCGGAGGTGGAGGACGAGGCTCCCGAGGACCCGGAGGAGGCCCTCGCGTTCGTCGCCAACCACCCGCTGCGCACGGACGTGCGCCTAGCCGTCGGCGTCATGCGCAGCGGCGAATCCTGGTGTGCGCTGCGCACTCGCGCCTTCGACTCCGATGACAAGGTCGGGCAGGGCTCGGCGCTGGTCCCCGCGCTGGTGGATGCGCTGCGCGCCTCTCTCGAGCCCGTCACGGGTGAGGAAGCCTGATCACGCCGGGGCCCCGGCCTCGTCCGGACCAAGAGGGACGAGGCCGG
>NZ_ALIY01000096.1:0-4932 GCF_000283035.1 Actinomyces sp. ICM58 | reverse complement strand
CGTTCCTCGTGTTCGAGCGCGCCTGCCCACTGGTCTGGCCCTTCTCATACCCCAAGTGCTCGGTCAGCTCCGCGGTCAACCCGCGCTCCAAGGCCTCCTTGAGCAACGCCGGCAACAAGCCCTGACTGCCCGTCATCTCGACCTCGCCAGCATCAAGACGCTCAAACAACGCATCCAACGCCCCCGAGCGACGCAGCTCCTCCACCGTCTCACGCCCACTAGCGCGAGCCGCAACAACATCATCATCATTCATCATGCATCAATCCTTTCAAACAAAAGACGGATACACAGACAATTAAACACGCCCCGAAAAAGCAGCCGCAATCACAGGGATGACTAGCGTAAGATTCGTACTCAACTCGAGTTTCGATCCTTCTGCCGGTCTGAAGACGATTTCCGAGAGAGACGGCTGCCCAAACAGCCAATACATGGCGACAGTGATGCCACAGCACAAGAGACACACCAAGGCCGCGATTGCCGACGTCTTGCGCCGTGACTTCCGCTCCCGCGACACAATCGAATCGGCCAACAGATACTCTTCGCCTAGCTCAGGCAGCGTCAGTGAGGCCAACGTCCGCGTTCCGTTGATCTGATTGAACGTTCCGTTCAGGTCGCCACCGAACTGAGCGATCTGGTTGCCATCTCCCTTGTTGGTGATTTTCTGAGACATCCTGTTCCCTCCTCTGGGTCACACTGTCGACCGCCATGGTCGACAAACGACACGTTAAGGAGGGGCATGCTCATCTGCGTCCACCCACCCTGGCTGCGACAAGTTCGAGCCAGGGCGACAGACCTATCACCACTCCTTCACACGCAGCAATCCCCTATTTACCCCCACCAGGACCGACGCCGCCCGGACCCACGTGAACTCACCGGCATCGTGGGACCATTCGCGGGGAGGATCACCCCACGGCCCGATTGCTCGACCTGATCCCAAGAAGGTCTGGCACCGCGAACAAGAACTTGCTTGAAGAGCGCAAAGAAGACTTCCGCTCCAGCATCCAGATCGCGACACTGGATCCCTTCCAGGGACAGCAAGAACGCCATAGACGATCAACTCCAAGAAGCCACCAGCGCCTGAGGTGCCTTCCATATCGTCAAGCTCGCTGGCGACTTTCCAGGTGAGGTACGTCGCCGCGTCCAGCAAGACACGACTGGTCACCGCGCACGCACAGGCGATCCCCTTTCCCCAGGTCCGCAATCTCTTGCGCGCCTCACACACGCAGGCTCACCCCACGCCAACAAGAACGCCTCCGTGAGGCCTTCACGGCAGATGAGGCGCATATCAGTGTCGAAGTCGCCTACCTTCACCGGACAAGTCCGAGACGTCTTCCACCAAGCCACACCCACCCAAGGCCGACGCCTAGCCACGCGCCTCCTCGAGCACCTACCAACGTGCCCCGTCCCCGAAATCGCCCGACTGGGTCAGACCCTACGCGAGTACAAGGACACACTCGACGCCTACTTCGACACTGGCGGAGCCAGCAACACACCCCACCGAAGCCATCAGCGGACATTATCAAACTAGGCACACACACCAGAGGCTACCGCAACCCCACCAACTACAGACTCCGAATGGACCTGATCACCGCTTCTCAACACGTCTCACCCCACACCCGACTATGAAGAACAGGTAATATCACCGTTGAATGCGTATCCTGAGAGCAGGCATGGGCCAGCTGAAAACGAAAGGTAAACCATGGCAAATAAGACGCCTCAGTCGGTGGAACCAAATGTAGCAGACAAAGTGAACGGCTGGTTAAAGTCTTACGGCGTAGATTATAAACTTGAGCAAGAGCCTTTAAATCACGAAATTGATGCAGCACTGGATGAGTATTATTCGAAACGAGGGGGAGCGGGCGGAAATCGGCCGGACGCGAAGGCCTTAATTCAAGACACGCGTAATGAGTACTGGCCCATCCTAATTGAGTATAAAGGATACAAAAACAAACTTGAAAAGCTGGACCCAAGAGGTCGCATTGAAAATCGCAAGAAAGACAATACTCCACACTATGCAAACATTAATGGATACGCAGCAAATGGGGCTGTCCACTATGCGAACGCATTATTGCACTATACCGCATATTCAAACATCATTGCAATTGGTGTTACCGGATACAAAGACAATGATAACTTAAAGTTGGAGATCGCTGTATACCTAGTCTCGAAAAGCAATTTTGGCGTTGGGCAAAGATTGGGAACATACAGCGATCTGTCTTTCCTAAAGCAGACTCGATTTGATGAGTTTACTGAATATGTTCACAATCAGCAGCTAAGCCCTTCCGAAATCGATAACATTAGAGCTCAAAGGGAACGTGAAATCGATGAGAGTCTAATTAAATTGAATAACGATATATATCAAAATGAAAAAGGACTATCTGAAAATGATCGAGTATACCTAGTCGCAGCCTCTATAATTGCAACTCTGGGCGTGCCAGGCAAGGTGGCACCACTTGAAAAGGCGGACCTAAAGTCCACCAACGAACCAGGGGGTACCGACGGCGAAATAGTCTTGCGTAAGGTTAACAGCTTTCTCATGCAAAAGGCGTTACCAACCGAAAAGCGTAAAATGATCGTGCGCACTTTGAAAAACACTCTGACCGCTGAAAATCTCAACATGGTGAATAATGGCGAAACTCAGCTCAAGCGAGTCTTTTCCAAGATCGTTGACGATTTGGGCATCTACTACAAAATAGGCTTAACAACAGACTTCACCGGCAAGCTATTTAATGAAATGTACAGCTGGCTGGGATTCACTCAGGATAAGTTGAATGACGTTGTCCTAACTCCTTCGTATGTGGCAAAATTGCTGGTTAGGCTAGCTCGAGTTGATCGGAATTCATACGTCTGGGACTTCGCGACCGGTTCGGCGGGACTACTTGTGGCGGCGATGAACGAAATGATGAACGATGCCAAGCATTATATCGAATCACCTGATGAACTTGAGATTAAGTATGCAGAGATAAAATCGTCTCAGCTATTGGGCCTTGAGTTACTACCTAGCGTGTACATGCTGGCGGTCCTAAACATGATCATGATGGGTGACGGATCAGCGAATGTCCTCAATGCGGACTCTCTAACAAATTTTCGGGGGGACTACGAGTATGGCAACAAAGGGAAACCATTTCCAGCCACTGCTTTTGTGCTCAATCCTCCCTATTCAGCCGAAGGCAACGGCATGATCTTTGTCGAGCGCGCCCTATCTATGATGAACAAGGGTTATGCAGCAGTTATTATTCAGAATTCAGCTGGCTCTGGGAAGGCGGCCGAGTATAATAAGAGAATTCTAAAGCAATCGAAACTTCTTGCAAGCATCAAAATGCCCGCCGACCTCTTCATCGGCAAGTCCAGTGTTCATACGCAAATTTATGTATTTCGCGTCGGCGAAGCACATGAACCTGATGATGTAGTAAAGTTTATCGATTTCTCGAAAGATGGATATAAACGAACCAACCGACGTAAAGCTCGGAGTACCGTGAATTTGCGTAACGTGGATCACGCTCCTGAAAGGTACGCGGAATTAGTAAATCTTGTGAAATTCGGTTCGAAGAAGTTATGTTATCTTACTGCACAAGACTACTTCGAAGGTGTTATCGACCCCCTCAGCGGTTCCGATTGGAACCAGGCCGCGCCCGCGGATATTCGGCTTACCTACAGCATGCTGGAGTCGTCCGTTACCGATCATCTTTCATGGGAGCTATCCAGCGTACTTAAGCAAGGAGCAGGGCGCTATCCTGAATTGCGCCGACGATCAGCATTGTTGACAGAAGAATTCAGCGATTTGTCGTGGGCCTCCTTCAAGCTCGGTGATTTGTTTGATCATATAGAGCAAGGTCAGCGTCTCAAAAAAGATGATCAGATCCCCGGCGATATTCCGTTCGTCATGTCTGGCACAACAAACACGGGCGTAGTCGGCTATATTTCAAATCCACTTGTTGTTTTTCCTTCTAATTCTATAACCATTGATATTTTCGGTAATGCCTTTGTGCGAGAATACGAGTTTGGTGCCGGTGACGATACCGGAGTTTATTGGAACGAAGGAGTTGCCTACACTCGCCGAGCTTTGATCTTCATTGCTGCATCCATTAACAGAGCTTTGCGCGGTAGGTTTTCTTTTGGAAACAAGTTGCGCAGTTCCCGGAGCTTCGACCTGCCGATCATGCTGCCCTGCAAAGAAGGCTCGCCTGATTTGGATTCCATTGAGCGATTCATTTCCGCCATAGAATCTGAGCAGACGGGATATATCGAACAATATATTTCAGAACTCGACTCAAATTTAGGTTTTTAAAGGCATAGCCATTGTGTGTAGTCAATTTTGCGTTGCGATGATGCTGACTCTTCATAATTGTGGTGTAGTTGGGATCTGAATTATCTTGTTTCGAGGAGGCAGCGGGTGATGTAGTCGGTGAGGTTTCGCAAGTCCGAGCGCGGATTGCGTAGGTGTTAGAGGCGTCCGTTGATGGCTTCCGTGGGTCCGTTGCTGGTGTGGGGGTGGTCGAAGTGGGCGAGGATTTCCCTGGATCGGCGTTTGAGTGTTCTTCCCAGTGTGATGATCTGCCTGCGGGAGCCAGGGACGCCCTCGTCGCTGAGACGGTCTATTTCGGCTTGTATCTGGGCCTTACTGGAGGGGGCTGGGTTTTTCGGACCGTTTGTTGTGAGAGGGTTGTTCTGAGTAGTCCCGGCTGCTTGTGGCCGGGCAGAATGGATGACCATGAGGAAGTTCTCGAAGCACACGCCTGAGCAGATTGTCGTAAAGCTGGAGAAAGCCGAGGCGCTGCGAGGTGAGGGCATGAGTACGGCCCAGGCCTGCCGCGTGCTGGGTATCAGCGAGGCGACGTTGTGCCGGTGGCGCCAGCGTTATGGGTCGATGAGTCGTAGTGAGGCCAAGGAACTGCGTGAGTTGCGCGAGCAAAACGCGCGCCTCAAACAGTT
>NZ_ALIY01000095.1:0-21465 GCF_000283035.1 Actinomyces sp. ICM58 | reverse complement strand
GCGGCCTGATTGTTCGTCGAGTCCACCGAGCCCGGACCCACGCCGGGGGCGGGCTGCGCCTGGTCGGTGGAGGGGGCCGCTCCGGCCTCGGCGAGGCACGAGGCCTCGTCGGCGACGTCGATCGTGTAGGTGCGGGCGGCGGACTGGGCGTTGGCGGCGCCGGCGTTCCCGGGAGTCCAGGCGCTGGCCTGGACGGTCAGCGTGTAGCGGCCGGCGCGAGTGAAGAGCCAGTTGACGTGCTTGTGGGCGGCGTAGGGCTGGTCGATGTCGTCGCCGCCCGGCGCCAGGTCGAAGCTGCCATCATTGGTGACCGCCTTGGTGCCCTCGGTGAAGCTTGAGGTGAAGGCGTAGATGCGCCCATCGGCCGGGCCCGTGTAGGTCACGTGGAAGCGCGCGGCGTCGTATCCGCCTGCCGCGATGCCGAGGGTGTCCCAGCCGGGCCACAGCACGGTGGCCTGGTTGTCGCCGGTCTGGCCGAGCAGGTAGGCGGCGGCGGGCGCGCCGGTCGCCTGGCGGACGGAGGCGGGGATCTGTGTGAGCGTGGACTTGTTGACGGCGAGGAGGGTCTGCTCGGGTTCGCGCATGACGCCGGAGCCGGTGGCGTCTTCCTTGATGCGCAGGGTGAGCGCACCGGAGGCGTCGGAGGTGAGGTCGAAGATGTCGGCGTGGCCGCGGTCGAGGGTGGCCGTGGTGCCGGCGGGGGCGGTGCGCATGACGGCACAGGTGGAAGCGTCGGCCTCGGACGAGGTCGTGGCCGCGTCGGCGGTATCGGTGCCTGTTGTTTCTGCGCGTGTTGTGTCGCTACCTGAGGTCGCGGCGTCTGCTGTGGCGTCGGCGGCGTTGGAAGTCGAGGCCTCGGTGGTCATGTCGGTGGCCGTGTTGGTGGCCTCGTCGGCGTGTGCCGCTCCGGGCACGAGGAAGGAGGTGGCCGCGAGGGCCATTGCGGCGAAAGCCCGGGCAGCTGCGCGGCCCGGGTTCCGGTATGTCGTGGGGTTCATGGAGGGGGTCCTCTAGGTGCGCACGTATGAATGAGAATCGTTATCATTCTATGCCTGCGACCCGCGCTGCGCAAAGTTCTAGAACCCGAAACTGTTGATCGCAGCCCATCCCCTTCATGAGGGTCTGCCCCAATTGCGGCCAGACATACGGCCGAGAGCTCTGATGACGCCCCGAAACCTCGGTAAGCACCACTCTCCCACCTCAATTTCGCATGCAATTCCCCCTCCACTCTTTCAAACTTTGAATTTGCATCGTTGAAATTCTGCGGTTTTCTCCCCATTGCCGATTTGTCTGACCACCGAATTGCATGCGAAATTGATGGTGAACGCCCATATCACTCCCTATACATTGGTCCCAGCACCTCGCCATGCACTTCGCAGATCCCAAAACTACGCGCTCACACTCCCCCGATTGCCGTCACCACAACCTCCACAGGCCCGGACTACGCGCAACAACGGTTGATGAACTCGCGCGAACCGACATCAAAACTTATGAAGTTTGTGATCTGTAAACGATCACAGCCGAGACGTCAGGGCAATTGTGACGGCCTGCGCACGTTTGTGTGGATGGTATGCACACAGCCACTTTGCTTTGCAATTGCTTGGTTTTTGGTGCGATCTAAATTACTGGCCGAACGGTTGATTGAGCGTTTTGGCAGGGATAAACTATAACCATCAAGCGCCTGACGAAGCTGCCAAGCTGGTCCGGCGCTTTTCTTGTTTGACACGCAGGGTCGCGCCGACGCCACCCGCGTTGGCATGCTCCTCGCGCGAGACCCGCCGGGCGATCCCCGGCCTCGCCAAGCAGGAACACTCCATTGAATACACGATCCCACGAGGAGCCCGCTATGTTCTCCACCATCGACGTCATGGTTGCCCAGGCCCACATCGACCAGCTCAACGAGCTCGCCGACACCAAGCACATCGTGAAGGCCGACCGCCACTGATCGAATTCCGGCACCGCCGGAGTTCTATGCAAGTCCGCAGACCCGCAGGGGCTGCGGACTTTTTGCATGCCGTCTCAACCGCGCTTGAGACAGCAACCCGCAATGTACCAAATCCAAGAAGGAGGATATTCGCGTAGTTATTTCGAAGGGCGCCTTGCGCTCGATTTGATACCGTCAACATGCTCGTTCAGGCTTGTGGATACCTTGTGCCACATTGGATCAAGTACGAAATCGATACCACGTCTACGAGCATACTTTGCGGCGGGTACGAAGTCAGAGTCACCAGAGATAAGGATGATCTGCGTGACGAGATCACGTTCGGCCAACGAAGCAATATCGAGACCAATACGCATATCGACTCCCTTCTGCGTGATGGTGAGTCGAATATCGCGATCGGTCAAGCTCTCGACGGTCCTTCTACCCGCACACAGATCCTTCAGTACTCCGGGCCGCAGCGTGTATTCACCGCCGCTTGATAGCTCTTCGCCTCTTCGCAAGGCAACCTTGCGCTTCTTCACCAATGCATCGAAGAATGCGCTCATCCATCGATACTGGTCACTCTGGGCAAGGTTCACCTGGCGCTTCGTGATGGGGTTGAAAACCACTTTCGTTGATGGCGGGCAGTCGTAGTAGAAGATCCGGTAGAGGCTTGCCTCTTCATCACTCCCCTTGTTGAGGTGACGTATGCAGTATGAAAATAGCTCATCTGCGCGTTCCTCGGGGGTCTTGTCACCAAACAGTTTCTTTGCCTGAAGGCGGTAGAACCCACCATCGACAAGGATCGCTGTACGTTCGGAAAAACTGGCAACGTTGCTGCTCCTCAATAGATTAAAAGCCAGTCATCGGCGTCTCCATATCAGCGGAGGGTCAACGGCTGGCTTTGCTACTGGAATCGTAACACTTCGCACGGCATATGTCACCATCTTTCCTCTGGTGCCAAGGGATAACACAGTTGAGATCGCCATGCGGAACGCTGGCCTCTATCGACGGTTAGGAGTTCTGATTGACTACCTCGTAGCCATAGACGGACGTGGAGTCAGGAAGAGTTATCGTCCCACCACTGTTGAAGGTACCTGAGCGCGCGGAGGAAATGGGCAGGCCCACCACACGGAGCACGGTCGCGGTGTCTATGGGTGGCGGCGGGACACGGCCGGCCACAAGCCAGCGCACCAGGTGCCGCCGGTGTGGAGGGCGCCGGAAGAACCGGAGGGTCCGGTCGCGGTGCCGGTGGGCGGCGGCGGGGCCTGGCCGGACAACGAGTCGACGCGTCGAGCCGCACATCAACGCCCAAGCGCCACGGGTATGGAGGGCGCCGGAGGGACCGGAGGGCACGTGCGGGCTTCGAGATCGACCACTCCGAGCCGCAGGCTCGCGTGTGGCGATCTCTCGGGCGGCCGGGGCCTCCGGCGCCCAGAACACCAGCGCGCAACAAACAACAACTCGCGGCACGGACGGCTCGCGGGCGGGCCGCCGCCCACCGGCACACACAGCGCCCCGGCCCCAGAGCAAGGCACGACGGCGCCCGGAACACCAGCGACACAACAACCAATGTTTCACGTGAAACATCTGCCCAACCAACGGCCTCGTTACCCCGTGAGCCGCGGAAAGTGGCACACTTGACCTATACGTTGAACGTGACCCCATGCAAAGGATGGCATGCCTTGACTCAGCCTTCGACCACCGGCGCGACCCCGACCTCGTCCGGGCGCGCGCCCGCGCAAGGAAACCGCCTCGACCCCTGGTTCGACGCCTACGCTGAACGCGCCCACAATCTGCGCGAATCGGAAATCCGCGCGCTCTTCTCCGTGGTGTCGCGCCCCGAGGTCGTCTCCCTCGCCGGCGGCATGCCGAACCTCAAGGACCTGCCCCTCGACAAGCTCGCCGCCTCGGCCGAGAAGCTGGTCCGCAACCACGGCGCGCAGGCCATGCAGTACGGCAGCGGCCAGGGCTGGGAGGTGCTGCGCGAGCGTATCACCGAGGTCATGAGCTACGACGGCATCGTCGGCGCCGACCCCGACGACGTCGTCGTCACGACGGGAAGTCAGCAGGCCCTCGACCTCGTCACCGAGCTCTTCGTGAATCCAGGCGACGTCGTCCTCGCCGAGGCCCCCTCCTACGTGGGCGCCCTGGGCGTGTTCCGTGCGCGCCAGGCGGACGTCGTGCACGTCCCCATGGACGAGCACGGCATCATTCCCGAGGCCCTGGTGGAGACGATCCGCGACGTGCGCGCCTCGGGCCGCACCATCAAGTTCATCTACATCATCCCGAACTACCACAACCCAGCTGGCGTGACGCTCTCCGCGGAGCGCCGCCCCATTATCGCGGAGATCTGCCTGCGCGAGCACGTCCTGATCGTCGAGGACAACCCCTACGGCCTGCTCGGCTTCCATAACGACCCCCTGCCGGCCATCGCCTCGTACAGCCCTGAGGGCGTCGTCTACCTGGGTTCCTTCTCGAAGATGTTCGCGCCCGGCTTCCGTATCGGCTGGGCGTATGCGCCGCACGCGATCCGCGCGAAGCTGGTGCTGGCGCTCGAGTCGGCGATCCTGTGCCCGTCGATGGTGGGCCAGATGGCGATCGCCGACTACCTGGGCAGCTACGACTGGTACGGGCAGGTGAAGTCCTTCCGTTCGATGTACGCGGAGCGTTGCCGCTCGATGCTGACGGCGCTCGAGGAGTACATGCCGTCGTGCTCGTGGACGGTGCCGGACGGCGGATTCTACACGTGGGTGACGCTCCCCGAGGGCCTCAACGCGAAGTCGATGCTGCCGCGCGCGGTGCGCGCCCAGGTCGCCTACGTGTCGGGGACGGCGTTCTTCTACGATGGCCAGGGGTCGAATCACATGCGCCTGTCGTTCTGCTACCCGTCCCCCGAGGAAATCCGCGAGGGCGTGCGTCGCCTGTCGACGGTCGTCAACGCTGAGAAGGAAATGGTCGATATGTTCGGCACCGCCTCGATCGACGAGGCCGGGGCCGAGTCCGCCCGTTAAGGTTCCCTAGGAGTAACACATTATGGCTACGAAAGTTCTCATCATCTCGGGCGGCCTGACGCACGAGCGTGACGTGTCGGTCCGTTCGGGTCGTCGCGTCGCGAACATCCTGACGCAGGCGGGCTACGACGTCGTCATTTCGGACGTGGATGCGTCCCTGGCGGGCGCGATCGAGTCCTTCTCCCCTGACGTCGTGTGGCCCCTCGTGCACGGTTCGATTGGCGAGGATGGGTCGTTGCAGTCGTTCCTGGAGTCCGTGGGCGTGCCTTTCGTGGGGTCGTCGGCGGTGCAGGCGATGCTCGCGTCGAACAAGCCGACGGCGAAGGCGCTGCTGGGTTCCGCGGGGCTTGCGACGCCGGGCTGGGTGACGCTGCCGCAGGCGATTTTCCGCCAGTTGGGCGCGTCGAATGTGCTGTCGGCGTTGGAGGGTTCCGTGTCGTTCCCTGTTGTCATTAAGCCGACGGATGGGGGTTCGGCGCTTGGTATTTCGACGGCGCATAACGCGAAGGAGCTGCGTCGCTCGATGGTGGATGCGTTCGCTTACGGGCAGCGTTTGATGGTCGAGCAGCGCATTGAGGGTCGTGACGTGGCCGTGTCGGTGGTGGACCTGGAGGGTGGGCCTGTGGCGCTGCCTCCGGTTGAGGTTGCGACGGACGGTGGCCGTTACGATTACGATGCGCGTTACACGACGGACGAGGCTGTGTACTTTGTGCCTGCTCGTCTCTCCTCGGAGGCGCTTGCGGACCTGCAGGCGGCGGCCGTCGAGGCACACACGACTCTTGGTCTGCGTGACCTGTCGCGCATGGATTTCGTGGTTGACGACGAGGGCACGTGCTGGTTCATTGATGCGAATGTTGCTCCCGGCATGACGGACACGTCGCTGCTGCCCCAGGCGGCGGATGCGCTGGAGGATTCGTCGTTTGCGCAGCTGTGCGCGGACATCGTTGATTTCGTGGCGGGTGGCCGCGTGGCCGCCGAGCGCGACGCTGGCGCTGGTGGCGCCGCGTCGGGCGAGGCCGTTGACGTTGCCGCTGAGGCGCCTGTCGACGGCGAGTAGCGAACGCTCCCCTGCGTGACGCACCGGGCCCGGTATCGCGTCGGCTAAGGCCGAACACCTGGGTTTCGGTGCGGCAGGGCCTGGCCGGGCGCAAACACCACGTGCAGCCAGCGTGACGGGCGGCCGGGCCCGAAGGCACCCGACACTCAGGCACCACACCAAACAACAACATCAAGCTGCGGCCGGCAAGCAGCGGCTGCCGGGCACAACACCAGGAGCAGCCAGCGTGGGGGGCGGCCGGGCCCGGAGGGCACGGGCGGGCTTCGAGATCGACCACTCCGAGCCGCAGGCTCGCGTGTGGCGATCTCGCGGGCGGCCGGGCCCGAAGGCACCCAACACTCAGGCACCACACCACAACCTCGAGCCGCGGCCAACAAGCGCGCGGCCGCCGGGCCCGAAGGCATCCGACACTCAGGCAGCACTCACAGACACGTCCATGTCCCGTGAGAAAAAAGGACCACTCAGAACAGGAAACCGAGTTCCTTCAGGCGGGCCTCGGCCTGGTTGGCGCCCTCCCAGACTATGCCCTGGACGCCCAGGAGTTCCGCAGCCCGCACGTTCTCGCGGCGGTCGTCGATGAAAGCCACCTTCGAAACGGGTCCGCCCAAGCGGTGGAGGACGTCGCGGTAGATGCCGCGGGCTGGCTTGCAGATGCCGTAGTCGCAGGAGAAAGCGAAGAAGTCGAAGAGGCTCCCCCACTCGGAGCGGCGAATTGCCTTTGCGATCGGGTACGGAGCATTCGAGAGGATGCCGACGCGCACGCCCTGATGCCGGAGCAGGCGCACGAGTGCGAGGGTCTGCTCGTTCGCGTCGGCCATCCGCGAGGAGTCAAGGGCGACGAGCTGTTTCAGCAGTGCGTGGGAGGGTTCAGGCTGTCCGCAGTCCCCAGCGATCCGATCCCAGAACTCGCGATCGCCCAGGCCGGCGTCGTACTCGCCGCGATGCGTCCACATCGCCTGGTCGACGAGCGTCGTGAGGCCGCGGGACTCGTCCCCGAACATGCGGGCGATGAGGGCAGGGTCCGGGTGGGCGTCGACGAGGACGCCGCCGACATCGAAAAGCACGGTGCGCGAACTGCCTTGGGCGTTCATGCCTTTCGCTCCTTCTGGTACTGCGAGGGCCCGATGACGGTGCCTTTAGAGGTAGTTTAAGCGTTAATTCAATCGAAGATTAGCTCAGAAAATGTCGCGTAGGGAACATACTGCGCGTGATCTGCGAAAAGAACCATGAAGCTTGATCAGTGGAGAATAAGGCCTGCAATTCGCTGGAGATCCTCGGATCCTGCGAATTCGATGACGATCCGACCCTTCTTGCGTCCCTCGGTGATGGTCACGCGCGTGTCGTAGGCATCCGACAGCGCGGATACGACACTCTCCCCCAGGGGTGACAGTGATCGCTGCTGGCGAGTGCGCGGACGCGGGGTGGCCTTCGCCTTTCCGAGGCGGACGATCTCCTCAGTGGTGCGCACCGAGAGTCCTTCCGCGACGATGCGTTCAGCGAGCCGTTCCATTTCCTCGGCCGTCGCAAGAGACAGGAGGGCGCGAGCGTGGCCCGCGGTGATGACCTGTGCGGCCACCTTCTTCTGGACGGAGGGGGGAAGCTTCAGCAGGCGGAGGGTGTTGGCGATCTGCGGTCGCGAGCGGGCGATTCTCTTGGCGAGCTCTTCCTGAGTCGCACCGAAATCCGCCATGAGCTGCTGATATGCGCTCGCCTCCTCCAGAGGGTTGAGCTGGGCCCGGTGGAGGTTTTCGAGGAGAGCATCTCGGAGCAGGTCTCCGTCGTCGGTCTCCCGGATGATCGCCGGAATCGTGGTTTCGCCCGCGAGCTCGGAAGCGCGCAGGCGGCGCTCGCCCATGATCAGCTCGTAGCGCGCGTCGGGCTTCTCCTGGAGGAACTCCTGGAGCTTCTCGGAACGCCCCGTCGCGGGGATGCTGCGAACGACGACGGGCTGGAGAACGCCGACCTCCTTGATGGATGCCGACAGTTCCTTCAGGTCATCCTCATCGAAGACCTCACGCGGCTGCTTCGAATTGGGGACGATCTGATCGATAGCAATCTCTGCAAAGGAGGCGCCGGGCACCGGCACGAGCTCGTGGTCGCTGGATGTTTCACGTGAAACATTCGACGGCGAGTCCGCCACGGCAGTCGCGGCGTGATCGCGCGAACCCGATTCGCCCTGGTCGGAAGCTGAGCCATTAATCCCCGACCCGAGGGGCGAGGAGCCCTGCGCCGCGCGCCGCGTTCCGCCAGTGTTCAAAGCAGGCATCGTGGGGCGCTTCTTCTTCGACGAGGCCGTGGCTCGCTTGGGCTGGAGGAGATCCTTTGCGGAGCCTCCTCGGCCGCGCGCGGCAGGGCCTTCGGGGAAGAAGACGTCGAGCGGCCGCGAGGGACCCGCGGACGTTGCCTGAGGCGTCTGTTCACCTGCCTGGGGGATGAGAGCTCCAAGCCCTCGGCCGAGGCCGGAATGCTTACGAGCACCCTTACGGCCCTCAGACTTCGGTGTTACATCCGCCATTGCATAACTCCTTCAATTGCGTGCGTTCATTGTTTCACGTGAAACAATGCCTTGTGCTCGGCTATTTAGCGTCTTTCGTCACTATGGTGCACTAATGGTCATTTGTTCTGATATCGACGTTCCAAACTGCGGAAACGTGGGGAAACGGCCGATTGTTTCACGTGAAACAATCGCTCACTCCCCCGCCGACAGTCGCTCACACAGCTCGAGGGCGGCCTTGCGATACGCGATCGCGCCGACGTTACGCGGGTCGTAGGTAACGACGGTCTGGGCGTAGCTGGGCGCCTCGGAAATACGGACGGATCGCGGAATCACGGTCGTAAAGGTGTGATCGGGGAAGTGTGAGCGCACCTCGCCCTCGACCTCCTCGGACAGCCGCGTTCGCTTGTCGGCCATCGTCAGCAGCATCCCAGAGACACGAAGTCCAGGGTTAAGATCCACGCCGATGCGCTCGACCGTGTTCCACAGCTGGCTCAGACCCTCGAGCGCGTAGTACTCGGCCTGGATCGGAATCATGACCTCGTCGGCGGCCACCATGACGTTCAGGGTCACGAGGCCGAGAGACGGGGGGCAGTCGATAAGAACGACGTCAATCTCGCCGTGCGCGGCCACATATTCACGTAGTGCCTCGCGCAGGCGAAACTCGCGGCGGGGAACGTCGACGAGCTCGATCTCGGCGCCGGACAGGTCGATCGTCGCGGGGCACACGAGGATGCCGTCGATATCCGGACAGGGCTGAACGACGTCCTCAAGCTCCGCTCCGCCAATAATCACGTCGTAGGTCGAGGGGGTGCCAACGGGATGGGCGACGCCCAGAGCGCTCGAGGCGTTGCCCTGCGCATCGGCGTCGATGACAAGCACGGACAGGCCGCCCAGCGCGAGGCCGGCGGCAATGTTGACCGTCGAGGTCGTCTTACCGACGCCGCCCTTTTGATTTGCGACGGCGATGATGCGCGTGGCCGCGGGCTTGCGGAACTCTGCCCGCTCGAGCATGGCCAAGTCGCGCAGGTTTCGTTCGATCTGAGTGGACAGTGGGGTGTTGTTGGTACTCACGTGACACCTTCCTAGCTACTGCCTCTAGTCTACGGGGCTGGGTGCACACTTCCGGCATCGAAAGTCCGTGATGCATGAAGGGACACACGAATATCCTCACGTTGCGACAAACCGCCGACAAGTTGTTCTGTAGGATCGATTCTCCTGGCCGACACGGACGTCCAAGCGCAACGAGATACGACAGAGAGCAACCTACAAAACAGCCACTACTATGGCGCCCGTCACACCCAAATGAAAACCGACAGGCTCACAGGATCAACAGCCCCTGCACACAAACTAAGGGGCACCACAGTAACCTGTGGTGCCCCTTAGAATCCTAAAAGACGATCACCGGACGCGCGAACAGACCACGACGTAGGTCGACTCGTCCTCCATGATGGAGGGCACCTCGTGGATCTCGGCACGCAGGTGGTGGCGACGCAGCTCCGCGGAGGCCTCCTCGACCTCGATCGGGGCGCGACGACCCTTCAGGGCCACGAGGGTGCCGCCGGGCGCGATGAGCTTAGACGTCATGCGCACAAGCTTGCTCATGTTCGCAACCGCGCGGGCGGTGACCACGTCGGCCTTGCCCTTGCCGCGCAGCTCTTCGGCGCGCGCCTGGTGGATGCTGACGTTATCCAGGCCGAGCCCCTCGACGACATCCTCGAGCCACTCGACGCGGCGCGCCATCGGCTCGGCGAGGTGCACGTGCAGGTCGGGCCGACAGACCGCGATCACGATGCCGGGCAGGCCCGAACCGGAACCAACGTCCAACACCTCGCGCCCCTCCCGGCGCGGCATGAAATCGAGGACGGCCGCCGAATTCACGATGTGGCGCGACCAGATGCGCTCCATGTCGCGCGGGCCCAGCAGGCCGCGCAGCTCTCCCTCCTCCTCGAGCATGCGCGCGTACTCGGCGACGTCGGAAAAGGCGGGGCCAAAGAAGTCGCGGACCGCCTGCGTGGGCTCTTCTGGGACGAAGGGGTCGCCGACCTGGCGACCCCTTCCCGTCCCGTTCGGGTTCTCACTCACCGTCGGATTCCTCGGGGAGGATGACGACGCGTCGGTGGGGTTCGGCGCCCTCGGACTCGGAGGTCAGGCCCTCGTCGGCGACCACGTCGTGGCACACCTTGCGCTCAAAGGGGTTCATCGCGTCGAGCTTGACGGCCTCGCCGGTGGCGCGCACGCGCGCGATGGCCTCGCGGGTGATGTCCTGGAGTTCTTCCTTGCGTTCGGCGCGGAACCCGGCGATGTCGAGCATGAGGCGCGAACGCTCGCCGGTCTCGGTCTGAACGGCCAGGCGGGTCAGCTCCTGGAGGGCGTCCAGGACCTCGCCGTCCTCGCCGACGAGGCGGTCCAGGGATTCGGGGTCGTCGGCGACGATCTCGACCGAGGCGCGGCCGTTCTCGACGTCGATCTCGATGTCGCCGTCGAGGTCGGCGATGTCGAGCAGTTCTTCCAGGTAGTCGGCGGCGAGTTCGCCTTCTTCTTCGAGGCGGGTGAGCTTGCCTGCGTTGTCGTCACTCATGACGTGTCCTCCGTGGTGGGGAATGGGGTCTTTCTGGGGTCCAGGGTACCCGGTCGGGTGGCCGGACCGTGAATCTGTCGCGGTCAGCGCTTCTTGCCGGAACGGCGGCGAGCCTTGCGTCGCTCGACGCGGCGGCGCTCGATCTCCTCGGCGCTCAGGGAGCCGTTCGAGGACTCCTTGGCGGCCTGCGTGGACGTGCGCGATTCGGACGAGGCCTTGGTGGCCTCGCGCTCGCTGACGCGGCGTTCGCGGTTCTTCTTCTGGAGCTCGGCGCGCTGGGCGGAGGCTTCCTGCTTGGCGACGCGCTTTTCGACGGCGAGGGTCAGGCCGTGCATCCACTGCTCGTCGGGCAGCGTGGTCCACTTCTGGCTGGCGAGGTTGCGGTAGACGGTGATGATTTCGCCGGGGGTCATGGAGGCGGGGAAGTCGGAGGCGACGTGCTGCTTCTTGGCCTTGGCGCGGACTTCGGCGAGGGTGCGCTCGTTGAGCTCCTCAACGCGCGGGTCGGACCCGGGTGCACCGAGGGCGGCGCGCTCACGGTCGTAGTTCTGGAAGTAGGGCTTGGCCCATTCCTGGTAGGCGGACTCGCGCGAGGACAGCAGGTCGGCGTAGGCCGGGGAGCCGGGGGTCGGCATGACCTTGATGGTCCAGAAGGACTGGGCGAGCGCCCAGAAGGAGGCTGTCACGGTGTAGATGACGACGCCCATCTGGAAGAACGCGCCGGAGACGATGAACATCGCCGGCATGATGTACATCATCGTGCGCTGCGACTGGGCCATCGGGTTGTCGCCCATGTCAGGCATGTTGCGCGAGAAGGACAGGCGCATGGAGAAGAACTGCAGGGCGACCATGAGGACGATCGCGGCAACGAAGACGGCGACGACGCTGGGCTGGCCGAAAGACTCGCGCAGAGTGTGGGAGAGCGGGACGCCGAAGACGGTGGAGTTAACGATCTCCTCGGAGACGGAGGCGGTCAGGGGGCCGAGGTGGTCGGTGGCCTCGCCGCGGTAGGTGTATGTGCCGGCGGAGATCGAAGAAACCGCGATGATGGCTCGGTACATGCCGAAGAGGACGGGCATCTGCACGAGCATCGGCAGGCAGGAGGCGAAGGGCGAGACCTTGTGCTTGCGCTGCAGGGCCTGGGTCTCTTCCATCATCTTCTGACGGCTGACCTGGTCCTTCTTGCCCTTGTACTTCTCCTGGATCTTGCGCATTTCGGGCTGGATGGCCTGCATGGCACGCGAGGAGCGGATCTGCTTAAGGAACAGCGGGATGATGGCGATGCGCACCAGGATGGTGAGCAGCACGATGGAGAGAACCCACGCGATGCCGGAGCCGGAGGACATTCCGAGCAGCACGAGGAGGTCGTGGATCCAGACCCACACGTAGGAGATTGCCCACGCGAAGGGGTGGAGCATTGCGTCGAACATAGTTTTCGCTTTCGCCGTGGCGCCGAAGCGCCGCTGTTTCGTTGTTCCTTGGGGTCCGAGGCCGCCCCGGGCTCTCGGGGAGGTCTCAGGTGGGGTCGAGTCCCATGGGGGCGGGACGTTCCCAGTTGTCGTGGCCGGCCCAGTCCTCGGGCGGTACCCACGGGTCGGGTTTCCAGCGCCCGCGCTCGGGCACGTGGTCTACTCCCCCGTGGCTCCACGGGTTGCATCGCAGCAGGCGCCAGGCCGCGAGGATCAGTCCCTTGATGGGGCCGTGGACGCGGATGGCTTGGAGTGCGTAGGTGGAGCAGCTGGGCGCGTAGCGACACCGGGGGCCGAGGGCCGGGGAGATGAAGCGCTGGTAGGCGACGATGGGCGCGGACAGGAGTGCGCGCACTGCCTTGCCCGCCGTGTTCATCGGGCGTCCCACTTGCGCCATGCTCGCTCCATGACACGATCGAGGTGAGCGCCCAGCTCCTTCGAGGGGACGCCGAGCGCTTTAGACGAGGCCCGCACGACGAGGCGGGTTCCGTCCGGCAGGTCGGCGACCCGGTCTCTCATCAAGTGCCGCAACTGCCGCTTGACCCGGTTGCGTCCGTTGGCGCGCTTGATTTCCCGCTTGGGTACGACGAAACCGACGAGGCGGCTGTTGCGTTCCTCGTCGGCTCGGACGTGGACGACGACCAGCGGATCTCCTGCTCGCGCTCCGTGACGGATCGCGGCGGTGAAATCCGCTGGGTCAACCATGCGGTGCGCGCGCGGCAGCACCGGTGTGTCTCAGGCGGACAGCTTGGCGCGGCCCTTGCGACGGCGGGCAGCCAGAATGGCGCGGCCGGCGCGGGTCGACATGCGCAGACGGAAGCCGTGCGTCTTGGAACGACGACGGTTGTTGGGCTGGAAGGTCCGCTTGGTGGTCACGGCAATTCTCCTCGGCGGGGAGTGGTCTCCCACTCGTATCGGTTGGGCTATCGAGCCCACGGGGGCGCGATAGCGGGGACGCACGCCCGAAATGGGCGCAAACAAGTTCCAAGACTAAGCGGACCGGCGCGCCTAGTCAACGCGGCGAGAGTACCCACCGCGTCACACACAGTTTCCACAGCTGTGGAAATCGCTGTGGAGCAACCCCGTCCACAGCGGTGGATTTCGAAAGTTATCCACAGGCTGTGTGTCATTTTGCTTTCCGCAGGCTGCCGCGGACCCATAGTTGTAACTACAGACGTGTGATTCTGTGATAGTTCTCCACAGCTCCATCCCCAGTCTGTGCATAAGCATGTGGGCGGGCTACACTGCACATAGATAGAAGGGTCGCGCAGATCACCACGATTGCGTGACTGAACTCACCGTTATTTTGTCCGGAGGTTGCCGTGGAGTCGGATTCCCTCACACGTGCGTGGGCTGCCGCCCTCAATGCAGTCCCCACCGACGAGCTGGGACCCGTCGCCACGTCGATGCTGCGCTCGGCACGCCCGCTCGGCGACATCGAGGGCACGATCCTGCTGGCCGTCCCCAACGGCTTCACCAAGCAGTGGATCGAAGACAAGGCCCAGTCGAAGCTGACGACCGCCCTGTCCGTGAACCTCGGACGCACCGTGCGCATCGCCATCACGGTTGATCCCTCCCTGGAGCTCGTCGCCGCTCACGATGAGGAAGAGGAGGAGCCACCCGCTCCCGCCCCACCCACACAGCCCGCCCCGGCCTCGTCCCAGGAGAAGAAGGAGAACCACTCCCCCGCCCTCGTGACCTCCCCGACCGACGCCGGACCGACCCACCTGAACCCGAAGTTCACCTTCGACACCTTCGTCATCGGCCCGTCGAACCGTTTCGCGCACGCCGCAGCGCTGGCGGCCTCGGAAACCCCGGGCACCGCCTTCAACCCGCTGTTCATCTACGGCGACTCCGGGCTGGGAAAGACGCACCTGCTGCAGGCCATCGGCCACAACGCCCTGTCGATGATGCCCCACCTGAAGGTCCGCTACGTCAACTCCGAGGAATTCACGAACGAGTTCATCAACGCGATCCGCCTGAACAAGACCGACAACTCCCAGGTCGAGGCCTTCCACCGGCGCTACCGCGAGCTCGATATTCTCCTCATCGACGACATTCAATTCATCGGCGACAAGGAACAGACGGTCGAAGGTTTCTTCCACACCTTCAACGCGCTGCACAGCGCCAACAAGCAGATCGTCCTGACCTCCGACCTGCCCCCCGCCCAGCTCAAGGGCTTCGAGGACCGCATGCGCTCGCGCTTCTCCTCCGGCCTGCTCGTCGACGTCCAGCCGCCGGACCTGGAAACCCGCATCGCGATCCTGCACAAGAAGGCGGACGCCGAGGGCCTCGAGGTCACCCCTGAGGTCTTCGAATACGTGGCCTCGCGCATCTCCTCCAACATCCGCGAGCTGGAGGGCGCGCTCGTGCGCATCGGCGCGTGGGCGTCCCTCTATCAGGAGCGCATCGACCTCAACCTCGCGCAGATGATGCTCAAGGACTTCGTGTCCAACCCAGACGACAACGAGATCACCGTCAGCCTCATCATGAGCCAGTGCGCCGTCTACTTCGGCGTCACCATCGAACAGATGGGATCCTCCGAGCGCAGCCACAACGTCGTCGAAGCCCGCCAGATCGCCATGTATCTGTGCCGCGAACTCACCGACCTGTCGCTGCCCAAGATCGGACAGGCCTTCGGGCGCGACCACACGACGGTCATGCACGCCAACAAGAAGATCTCCAAGCTTATGAAGGAAAAACGAGAGACCTTCAACCACGTGTCCGAGCTTACAAACCGCATCAAGCAAAAGGCCAGAGAGTCGTAAAACCCGCGCGGGCGCTGACGAAAGTCGGCGCCCGCGCCCCGTTCACAGGATCTGTGGACAACGAGTGGATGACGCGGCGTAGGCTGTGGACAAAATGAGGCCTCCTGTGAATCACAAAAAGTCGTCATGAGCTGCGTCCACATGACCATGTGAGGAGTCCACAGCCTCGTCCCATCCTCACATCACAACAACATCAGCGACTTTCCAACGAAAAAGTGAGTTATCCACAGAACTCACAGCCCTTATGATGGAGGGAGAGTCGAATGACAAAAAACTTTTCACAGGCCTCCGTACAACAGCGGCGCAGACGCCACGCCAGCGGCGCGGATGCCAAGCCTTCCATCGCGCCCCACGTGGGCACACTTGTGGGTAAAGTAGTGTCCGATCCGTTTTGTGTTTTGGAGGCAGCTATGAAGTTCACCGTCGCCCGCGATGTTCTGGCCGAAGCCGTGTCGTGGACCGCCCGCGCGCTCCCCGTGCGTCCGGCCTCGCCGATCCTGGCCGGCGTGCGCATCAAGGCTGAGGGTGACGAGCTGACCCTGTCCTCCTTCGACTACGAGGTCTCCGCCAATTCGCACATCCCCGCGACCGTCGACGAGGCCGGCGAGGTCCTGGTCTCCGGACGCCTCCTGGCCGACATCTCCAAGTCGCTGCCCTCCAAGCCCGTCTCCGTCGAGCTCGACGGCCAGAAAGTGAACCTGGTCTGCGGATCCTCCCACTTCACGCTCGCCGTCATGCCCCTCGACGAGTACCCGCTGCTGCCCGCGCAGCCCACGGGCATCGGCGCGATCGACTCCTCCACGCTCTCCCAGGCCGTCTCCCAGGTGTCCATCGCCGCGTCACGCGACGACACCCTGCCCCTGCTGACCGGCGTGCGCATCGAGATCAACGGCCCGGCGATCACCCTGCTGGCCACCGACCGCTACCGCCTGGCCATGCGTGAGCTCGACTGGGAGCCCACCGACACCTCCATCGAAGAGGTCGCCCTGGTCAAGGCCCGCATCCTCCAGGACGTCGCCAAGTCCATGACCTCGGGCGCCAAGGTCGAGGTCGGCCTCTCCGGCGAATCCCAGCCCGGCGCCTCGTCCCTCATCGGCTTCACCGCCCAGGGACGCCGCACCACCTCGACCCTCATGGACGGCGACTACCCCGCCGTGCGTCGCCTCTTCCCCGAATCAACGCCGATCCAGGCCGTCGTCGACCGCCACGCCCTGCTCGAGGCCGTCAAGCGCATGTCGCTGGTCGCCGAGCGCAAAACCTCCGTGCGCCTGGCCTTCACCGACGGCCAGCTGGTGCTCGAGGCCGGCCAGGGCGACAACGCTCAGGCCTCCGAAGCCATCGAGGCGACCCTGCACGGCGACGACATTTCCACCGCCTTCAACCCGCAGTTCCTCATCGACGGCCTGCAGGTCCTGGACACCGACTACGTGCGCTTCGGCTTCACGCACCCCACGAAGCCGGCCGTCATCACCGGCCAGAAGAAGGCCAACGAGGGCGAGGTCACGCAGTTCCGCTACCTGCTGATGCCCATCCGCTTCGGCATCTGACGTGCACGTCTCCCACCTGGCCCTCGACGACTTCCGCTCCTGGAAGCACGGGGTCGTCGAGCTGCCCGCGGGACCCACGGTCCTGGTGGGCGCGAACGGCCAGGGCAAGACGAACCTCGTCGAGGCGCTCGCCTACCTGTCTACGTTTTCGTCGCACAGGGTCGGCGCGGAGGGTGCGCTCGTGCGTATCCCCCTCGACGAGGCCGAGGCCGCCCCGGGCGGCGCCGTCATCCGCGCGCGGGTCGTGACCTCGGGCCGCGAGCAGGTCATCGAGCTGGAGATCGTGCGCGGCAAAGCAAACAGGGCGCGCATCAACCGCGCGCAGGTGAGGCCCCGCGAGATCCTGGGCATCGTGCGCACCGTCGTGTTCGCCCCCGAGGATCTCTCGCTCGTGCGCGGCGACCCGTCGGTGCGACGCTCCTTCCTCGACGACCTCGCCACGCAGCTCTCCCCCATCCACGCGTCCGTGCGCTCCGACTTCGATCGCGTCGCCCGACAGCGCGCCGCGCTCTTGAAGGCCGCCCAGGCCTCGCTTCGCCGCGGGCACTCCCCCGACCTCTCGACGCTGGAAGTATGGGACCAGCAGTTCGCCGCGCTGTCTGCGCGCATCACGGCCACGCGCGCGTCCATCGCCTCGCGCCTGGAAGAGCCGGCCTCGCGCTCCTACGACGACGTCGCGGACTCTCCGCGCCACCTGCGCCTCGCCTTCGACGCCTCCGTCGACCGCGTCATCGGCACCGACCCGGGCAACCCGGCCAGCGCCGACCTCACCGACGTCGATGCACAGACGCAGCGCATGCTCGCCGCCTTGGGGAGCGTGCGCGAGAAGGAAACCGAGCGCGGCGTCAACCTGGTGGGCGCGCACCGCGACGACCTGACCCTCAGCCTCGGCGCAATGCCCGTCAAGGGCTACGCCTCCCACGGCGAATCCTGGTCGGTCGCCCTGGCCCTGCGGCTCGGCGCCTTCGAGCTGCTCAGCGACGACGGCGACACCCCGATCCTCATCCTCGACGACGTCTTCGCCGAACTCGACTCCTCGCGCCGGGCGGGCCTGGCCGCCCTGGCCTCCAAGGCTGAACAGATCATCGTCACCTGCGCCGTCGCCGACGACTTGCCCGCCTCCCTCGACCACCACGCCCTGCACGTGCGACTCGACCCGCGCCGTGGCACCGTCATCGACGGACCCGACCATGAGTGAGCGCGACGACCGCGCCGACGCGGATCCGACCGGCCCCGACGCCTCGGGCGCCCACTCCCCCGCCCCAGGCGAGGAAGTCGACGCCGACGAATTCGTCGTCCGCGCCCTCGAACGCGCCCAGCGCGTCGCCCGCAACCACGGCTACATCCGATCCACTCTACCCTCGTGGGGCCTCGACGAGACGCGCCCCAGGCGCAGCCTCGACGGATCCAGCGAATACGCGGCCATCGAAACCGACGGGCTCGGCCGCCTCGCCGGCGACGACGACGCCCAGGCGCGCGCAGCCGCCCGAGCCGCCGCCTACGGGCGCTTGAACGGAGTGAGCGCCCCGGCCTCGTCCGCGCAGGAGGATCCCGAAGGAGACCTCGCGGCGCTGCGCAAAGCCCTCGAAGGAACGGGTGCCTCCTGGAGCCGCTCCCCCGGCATGGCCGCGATGCGGCCGCGCTACCGCAGGGCCAACTCGCTGGGCGCGATCCTCGAGCGCACCATCAGCGCTCGCGCCTGGGACACTCCCACCAAAATGGGGTCCGTCATGGCGAAATGGCGGGACATCGTGGGCCCCAGCAACGCCGACCACACGCGCATCGAGACCTTCGAGGGACACAAGCTCGTCGTGCGCGCCGACTCCACCGCCTGGGCCAAACAGCTCCAGCTCCTGCTGCCCACCATCGAGCGTCGCATCGCCGAGGAGGTCGGCTCGGGCGTCGTTGAACAGGTCATCATCCTCGGGCCCGTCGCCCCGTCGTGGAAGAAAGGCCCCTACGTGGTGCGGGGGCGTGGTCCGCGCGCCGACTATGGATAACCGGATTCAGGCGCGTTTCGAGACGCTGACGCCCGTCGCTTCATCGGTCAGATTTTGTTAGTCTGTGGCGTGTGTCCTGCCCGCGTGCAGGGTCGCGATGAGGAGTAGTAATGACGAACCCCTACGGTCCTTCCGGTCCTTCGAACCACTCGAATCCGGGGCGAGGATCGGCTCAGTCGCGCCCCGTCGGCGCATCGATACCGGGGGGAGGACCGGTTTCTGGCGGTGAGCGCGGGCGCTTCGAGCCGCCCCAGAATGAGGCACCGAGGCCTCGTTCACCTCGCCTCATCGTCGGAAGCATCATCGGCGTGCTGGTTGTGGCTCTCCTCGGAATCGGCTCCTTCATCGTGTTCCACGAGGGAGGAATTGGGCTGGGCGGATCGAACTCTCCCACGCCGACCGCACGCGCGACCGGCAACGGAGAACAGTATTCGACGCAGTACCTCGACGGAAAGTTCACCGTCAATACGACGAGAATCGAACAGGGGCCCATCGACAAGGAGGGAGCGGATACCCTCCTCGTGACGTACACGCTCGTCAACAACACCGCAAAAACGCAGCGCGTCCGGCTCGCTCTTCCCAAATTGATACAAAAGGGGACGGAACTGCCAGAAGCGGAGTTTGAGCCGGGTCAGGAACCCGAGGGACTCAACATGTTGAAATTTGACATCGCGTCAGGCGAGACAATGACTGTCATGTTTGCGTACCGGTACGCCTACCCGGGAGAGACCGTCACCTTCCGGCGGTGGTACACCATGAACGAGGACCCGAATGCGCCCATGTGGTCGTTCGCGCCTCAGGATCAACAATCGGACGAGACAGCCGATGATGAAGAGTGGGTTTGGCACCCGTACTGAGGCGGCGAGCCTCGGGAGGATTGAGGAAACATCGTGAGTTACCCATATAACAACGCGGGTGGGCCCCGTTGGGATACCCGACAGGCGGTCCCCATGGGGACGTCAATGCCCGGTGCCGGCCCCCACAACCAGGGACAGCCCGTACCCGCTCAGAGCCCCGCGGGCTCCGGCGTTCCTCAGCAGGCCACCGGTGCGTCCAGGGGCATGCAGTCCGTGATCCTGGTCGCCCTCGTTATTCCGCTCTGCATCCTCCTCGTCGCCATCGGAGGGATAGCGTTCATGCGATCCCATGGCGCGTCGCTGTCAAGCGACCCGACGGAGATAAAAACGGTGACAGCAGACCATTATTCCGCGGACATCATGAATGGAAAGTTCCATATCGAGAGTACGTCGGTGACACGAGGCCCTGTCGACCAAGACGGCGCGGACACCGTGTTCGTCACCTTGACGATGACCAACAACACCGATGACGCTGAATTCATCATGTTGCACACGCCAAACTTGAAACAGAAGGGGATCGTCCTCGGTTTCGCCGCCCTTGATCCCGACGAATACCCTGACGTCATTGTGGAGATGAACGATGACATGGTCAGGCCGGGCGACACTGTGACGTTCACGCTTGGCTTGAAGTACATTGACGTCGGCGAACCCGTCACTTTCATGACGGATGTCCCAGTGGAGGAGGACATCTTCGATTTCCCCCATATTGTTGTGCAGCCGTCTTGATTGGTTTCAGTTAATTATTCGTACTGGATGTAAGGAGTTGTGATGAGTTATCCGTATGGTCGTCCTGGTGGGCCGGGTTCTGGTGATCCGCGGGGTGTGGGTGCCCCTGGTGGTCAGCGGGTTCCGGTTCCGGGTTCTGGTGGGTCGGGTTCTGGTGGGCGTCGGTCCTCTGCTGGTGTGATTGTTGGTTGTGTGGTGGGGTTGGTTGTTGCTGCATTGGTTGTTGGCGTGGCGTTTGTTGTGGTTCGTTCGCGTGGTGTTGAGCCGGGATCGACGACCGCGAATCCGACTGCGTCCAATCCCGCGACCACGGGAGCGCCGAAGCCCCGCGCAACAGGCAATGGCGAGCAGTATTCCGCTGATTTTCTTGGCGGCAAGTTCCACATCGAGAGCACGTCGATCGTGCAGGGGCCCAAAGATAAGGACGGCGCCGACACTATCCTCGTGACCTACAGGATCGTCAACAACACATCGAAGACGCAAGTCGTTGGCATGTGCGTCCCTCGTCTTGAACAAAAGGGATCGGAGTTTCCCAGGGCTACGTTCAAAAGCGGCGAGGAGCCCGAAGGGTACGACTACAACAGCCCGGACGAGATCAAGCCTGGTGAGACCCTGACGGTCATGGGAGCCTACAAGTACCTCTATGTCGGTGAGCCCGTTACCTTCCGCACATGGGCGCACATTACCGAGGAGGATACGAGTGACGACCCATGGGGTGTGGGTCAAGAAGACGGTAAAGAGAACGATACCCTCTGGGTTTGGCAGCCGTCCTGATTGCTTTCAGTTAATTATTCGTTCTGGATATAAGGAGTTGTGATGAGTTATCCGTATGGTCGTCCTGGTGGGTCGGGTTCTGGTGATCCGCGGGGTGTGGGTGCCTCTGGTGGTCAGCGGGTTCCGGTTCCGGGTTCTGGTGGGCCGGGTTCTGGTGGGCCGGGTTCTGGTGGGCGTCGGTCCTCTGCTGGTGTGATTGTTGGTTGTGTGGTGGGGTTGGTTGTTGCTGCGTTGGTTGTTGGCGTGGCGTTTGTTGT
>NZ_ALIY01000094.1:0-30018 GCF_000283035.1 Actinomyces sp. ICM58 | reverse complement strand
TCCCAGGGTTTTCTCAGCTAAAGCTCCCTGTTTTTTGAGTTTGGCGTCACACAATGGATGGTGTGTTGCAGCCCCCGTTTCCGGGTCGGCTTGCCGCGGTGGGGATCGCACGCCGCGTCGAGTTCCGGGATTGGGGGCTGCGGCGCGTCTGGAGTATCTTGACACCCACGTTTTAACTCGCTTCTCCGTAATGCGAGTTACGGAGCAAATGCCTTTGTTATTCTGGAAGTAAGCACCCATTGTCGAGGCTGTTCGAGGGAGAACATCATGGGAGCACACAATAGGGAGATGGCGCACTCCATCCGTTCGCGCGTTGGTTTGCTCGCTGCCGCTCTTGTCATCGTCGCCACGGCGTGTGGCTGCCAACAGACCACACCTGCGGCGGAGGGGCCGTGGGCGGCCGACATTGAGCAGGCGCGCAGTGAGTGGGCGTCCAACGAATTCGTTCAATCTGTCCTCGCCGACTCTGCCATCAGCGAGGCCGAACTCCAGGACATGCGTCAGCGCGTGCTGAGCTGTCTGACAGACAAGGGCGTGACCGGCGCGTCTTTTGGCCCGAGCGGCGAGTTGAGCGTCCTCGATCAGCCGGTTGGTTCCTCCGTATCTGAGGAACAGCAACAAGAGTTCGTCGACGCCTGTTCCATCGATGCCGGCCAGCCGATTATCGAGGCGCTCGAGTTCGACATGCGAGTCAACCCGGATCACCGGGATATCAACGAGCTGTACACGCAGTGTTTGATCCGCAACAAGGCGGTTGAGCCGTCCTTCACGGCCCAAGAGCTCGCACGCGCTCGCGAGAGCGGAACGCCTCTCTCAAGCGCGCTGCCTTTCATCGACCCATCCCAGGGTCCCGACATTTTGCGACGATGCATCGAGGACCCCAGCAAATAACCACAACCACCCTCAGGAGTTGAGATGGCATCTTCTCGCCGCTGGCTCGCCCTCACCGCGTTTGTCGCTCTCATCGCCGGTGCGGGCGGGGTCAGCGCGGGTATCCTCATTGCCTCGCCGCCCACCCCGGCCTCGCTGGCCTCGTCATCTGCTCCGTCGACGGTCCCCGTCACCACCCGCGAGTTCACTGATACGCGTTCCCTCACCCTCACAATTCCCCCGGCCTCGCCTCACGAACTCACCTCCCCCATCGCCGGGCGCATCACGGCCCTCCAGGCAGCACCGGGAACTCCCATCACGTCAGGTTCTATTCCCTGCGAGATCGACGGGCTGCCCCTTCTTGCCTTAGCCCTGTCCACTCCTCTCTATCAGGACGTGGTGGACGGAGCGACCGGACCAGACATTGCGGCCCTGAACGCTGAGCTTGCTCGGCTCGGGTATGCGGCTCCAGCGGAATCTCAGCGGGTCACGGCCGCCACACGAGCGGCCCTGGCCTCGGCAATGGGCGTGAGCGACGGAGCTGGAGGTGTCCCCTCCCGTATCGAGGCCTCTCACGTCCTGTGGATTCCCGCGCCGACCGTCACCCCCTCGTCGGTTCCCGTTCGCCTGGGTGACAGCGTCGATACGCAGACGGTTCTCCTCACCCTTGAGGACTCCCGCGACGCCTTGCGCCTCTCCGTCCCGCCGGACGCGTATCCCGAGGACCACGTCATCACCCTGGGGGACACGGACTACCCCGTTCCCGCTGATGGCGTGATCACCGACCCCACACTGACGGCGACGATCCTGTCCTCCAGCGAATACGCGACTTTCGTCCGTTCCGCCCCGAGCGGCGATGGACCCGTTCAGCTGCCGGTCTCCTGGAAGCTCGCCTCCCCCATCACCGTCACGGTCGTCCCGCCGGCCTCAGTGATCGGAGACGCGACGGGCGCGTGCGTCTTTGCAAGCGGCACGCCGATCCCCGTCTCTATCGTGTCTTCTCAGCTTGGCCGAACCTACGTCCTGCCAGCTACCCCGCTCTCCGCCGTCGACACCGCCGTCGAGGGACGCTCATGTCCGTCGAGCTAGACAACGTCGGGCACAAGTTCGCCGCAACCCCGTGGCTCTTTCGCCATCTGAGCGCCCGCTGCGAGGACGGCGCCCTCACCGCCATCATCGGCCCGTCCGGTTCTGGCAAATCAACCCTGCTGTCGCTGATCGCGGGATGGGAGACTCCGACCGAGGGAACGATCACCGTCCCCCGTCCGCCTGGTGAGCAGAACCCCCGCATTGCGTGGGTCTTCCAGAACCCGTTCGGCGTTCGCGCGCGCAGCGCCATTGACCACGTGGCGCTGCCCCTGTTGGCCCGCGGCATGAGCCGGGCGCAGGCCGATGTCGAGGCGAACCGGCTCCTTGATGCCTTCAACCTGGCGCATCTGGCAACCCGCCCATTTCGTGATCTGTCGGGCGGCGAGGCTCAGCGTGTGCTCCTCGCACGCGGGCTCGCATGCTCCCCCACCCTGCTCCTCGTGGATGAACCGACCGCGCAGCTTGATCAGTCTACGGCTCGCGATATCGCCTCCACGCTCGGCTCGCTGCGCGAGGACGGGGTGAGTGTCGTGATCGCGACGCATGACCCGTCGATTCGCGCGCAGTGCGACGCCGTCATTGACCTCGCCCACTTCCAGGAGGAGGAACAGCGATGAGCACACTCTCGTGGCGAGCACTCCTGTCCGAGGCGTGGAGGGACTGCCTGAGCGGGACGGCCCGCGTCGGGATGCTGACTATCCTGGCCACCGCCCTGGTCGGAGGCATCATCTGCGCCGATGCGTTCTCTCTTCGTTCCGTCAGCGTTGAGGCGGCCTCTTTCCGTGTCCATCTGGGATCGGTGCGAGTCCTCCAAGCGCAAGGCAGCATCGACGGGGCCACTTGCGATGCGCTGTCGCGAATCCCCGGGGTGCGTGCAGGAGCCGTTCGCTCGGTCGAATCCGGCTTGTCCCCGCTCGCCCTTCCGGCCTCGTCGCTGCCCCTGTACGAGGTCACGCCTGGAACCGTCTCTCTCCTAGGGACAACAACGGCCGATCCGACGGGAATTCTGCTCCCTGAGCAGGTAGCCGAGGACCTCGGCACCCCTCAAGGAACCCTTCTCCCCCTCGCACACGGGCAGGCCGAGGTCGCGGGCACCTACCCGTGGGACGAAAACGACGGGCGCCGTCCCGGCTACGCCTACGCGGCTCTTGCCCCCGTGCCCGCGACGGGGACCTTCGATGAGTGCTGGTACGAATCCTGGCCGCACAGCGACGACGTCGATGCCCTGGTGCGCTCAGCCCTCGTTGGAAGCGACGACCAGAACGCCCAGGTGCTGGCCATGAACCCTTCGCGCGGGACGACCTTCGACGCGGCGGGGCGACTGCGACAGAGGCCGACCTGGTGGGCGTGGATCACCGCGAGCGCAATCGGTGCGACCCTAGGGGCCGCTGCCACATGGTGGCGTCGCCTCGAGATCGCCTCGGCTCTGCACGCTGGGCTCCGCACGTCGGATACGACAGTCCTTCAACTGTTCGAGGCCGTGGCGTGGGTGGGCGGCGCATGCGTCCTCACCTCCGGCATATGCCTCACGATCCTGAGCGGAGCGGCGCCCGGGGATCGCTCCGATCTCATCCGTTTGGTCGCAACCGAGGGCATCTGTGCCGCGTCGTGGACGCTCATCGGTGTCACAATCACAGCCATGACGATCCGCGAGCGCCAGCTGTTCACGTTCTTTAAGGGCCGATAGGTGTCTGCGCGTGATCGCGACTACAATTGATGTATGAACATCCTCGTGATTCAAAACGACCCGATCGTTCCGGTGGGTCAGTTGTCCGCCTTCCTCGGCGGTCACGAGGTGGTGCGCGCCTGGGAGGACCCGCAGCGCCTCCAGGACCTGGCGGCCGCTCCCCTGCCGGGCGCCCTCATCCTGCTGGGTGGCCGCGCCAACGCCTACGACGACGAGGCCTGGCCGTGGCTGGAGGCCGAACGCGAACTCCTGCGCCGCTGCGTGCTCGCCAACATCCGGGTGCTCGGCATCTGCCTGGGCGCCCAGCTGATCGCCGCGACCTTCGGCGGGCGCGTGAGCGTCTCCGACCCGGCGGGCCCCGAATACGGCGTTATTCCCCTGGCGTGGGGCACGAACGACCAGGCGGGCGGCGGCGGAGCCGTCCCCCTGCGCATGGCCCTGGCCTCGACCCACACGGTCTTCGCCGACCACGGCGACGCCATCGTGGAACTCCCCCGCGGCGCGCGCGAGTGGGCGCGCTCGGACAAGTACACGCAGATCTTCTCCTACGGCACCGCCCTGGGCGTCCAATTCCACCCCGAGGTCACGCGCGAGACCGCGACCGTGTGGGCCGTGAATAACGAGGACGTCGACACCGAGGACATCGTCGCCGGCTACGACGCGCACGAGGACGAGCTAGCCTCCACCTGCAAGACCCTGGCCGACTGGGTCAGCGGCGTCTTCTAAGGCGCACAAAGAATCGCAGTGCGGGCACCCCCACGCGGTACCCACACTGCGATTGACAATCGGGCCTCGTCGCAGCGAGCGGAGATGAGGTCCGGCTTTTATTTTAGAGGAAAAAGCCCAAGCTACAAGGCTTTTTCAGGAACCAAGACCACCACGTGGAACGACTTGACAACGCAGCCTGCCACAGCCTCGTCCCCGCGCACGACGCACCCCGATCAGGGGGCCGCGACCTGCACGAACGATCCGGTGCCGAACGCCCACACGCGCCGCTCGGCGGCCGAGACGAACACGGCCTGGCCGCGCGCCAGCTCTACGCTATCCCCGCCCTGCTCCTCGCTCACGTGCAGGGTGACCGACCCGGAGGTCGCGATGACGATGCGCGGGCCCTCCCCGGGCACGGCGACCTCGTCCACGCGGGACGTGTGTTTGCCGGGAGCCAGCGTCGTCACCGACAGCTCGAACTCCTGCGCGGGCGCCAGGAAACGGTCCGTTGTCGCCGAGGGATGCTCAGGGGCCACGCGCACGGGCGGCAGCGCCGAAAACTCGGTGATCTCCACGAGCTGAGCGGAATCCACGTACTTGCCGGTGAGGCCCGCGCGCACGACGTTGTCGGAGGAGGCCATAACCTCGATGCCCAGGCCCGACTGGTAGGCGTGGATCTGGCGCGGCGGAATGTAGACGGCCTCGCCCGGGCGCAGGGACACCGGGTTCATGAGGAAGGCGACAATGATGCCCGGGTCGCCCGGGTGCTTCTCGCCCAGGACGCTCACGAGCTCGTCGGTGCGCGGTGAGGGGGACGTGCCCGACGCGAGTCGGGAGCGGCACGCGGCCACGAACTCGGCGACGCGCTCGGGGGTCGCAGGTGAGTCCTCGTCGAAGAGCCACGTGGCCAGGGAACGCAGGCCCCCGCGCACGGTCGCGAGCTTGAGGCGGTGGCGCAGGCGGTCCGCGAGCTCGCCCTCCAGCCCGACGAGGAGCTGGCGGGCCTTACGCGGCACGCGGAAGCCGACGAGGGCGCTGAACTCGGTGAGCGCGTAAATCATCTCGGGCTTGTGGTTCATGTCCCGGTAGACGCGGCGTGTGTCCGTGCGCTCGATGCCCAGGACCTCCTCGCGCAGGTAGCCCTCGCGCGCGATCTCCTTCGTCGGATGCACCTGCAGGCTCAGGGTCTGGGCGGGGGCGATGATCTTCGCCAGGTACGGCAGGGTCGGCCCAAACGCGTAGAGCAGGCCTCCGCCGAGGGCTCGCTTGGGGTCCTCGCCGATGTGCTCGGCGAGGGTCTGCCCGCCCGTCAACAGCGTGGGCCCGTCCGGGTGGGCGCCAAACCACACCTCGGACACCGGGTCGTCCCCGGCGGCGGCCCCCAGGAACTCGGGGATCGCGTTCGTGGAGCCCCACGCGTCAGCTTTCGTCCAGCCGATCAGTCTTTCCATAGGTGGCATCCTATCGGTATCGGGCACGCAAAGACGCGGGGGACGAGGCCGTGGCCCCATCCCCAGCGCACTCGCGTCTGTCAGGCGCCGGGCTGATCAGCGGTTTCGCGCGCCTCGAGGGCGGCGAGGGCACCGCCGCGCGCGTGCAGCTCGGCGTAGGTGCCGCTCTCCACGACGCGGCCCGCGTCCATGACGATGATCTGGTCGGCGTCGCGCACGGCGCTGATGCGGTGCGCGATCTCGACGATGGTACGCCCTTTCGCGACGCGCGCGATGCCCTCGCGCACACGCGCCTCGGTGGCCGGGTCGACCTGGCTCGTGGCCTCGTCGAAGACGTAGATGGGGGCGTCGCGCAGGAGCGCGCGGGCCAGGGCCAGGCGCTGGCGTTGGCCGCCCGAGAGGCGTTCGCCCATGTCGCCAACGACCGTGTCCAGGCCGTCCTTTTCCGTGGCCAGCCAGTCGGTGAGGTCCACGGCCGCGAGCGCGGATTCGAGATCCTTCTCAGTGGCGTCGGGTGCGGCGAGCAGCAGGTTGGCGCGCAGCGTGTCGTTGAACAGGTAGGGACGCTGGGGCGCGGAGGCGACCGTCGCGCGCAGGTCGTGCAGGGATACCTCGGCCACGTTCGTTGCGCCGATGGTGACGGTGCCCGAGGCCGGGTCCCACGTGCGGGTCAGCAGCGAGGCCAGCGTCGACTTGCCCGAGCCGGAGGCTCCCACGATGGCGGTGCGCTTCCCGGCGGGGATGTGGATGCTGACGCCGTCCAGGACCGTGGGCGCGGGCGCGGGCGCGTCCTCGTCCGTCGGGTAGGAGAAGGTCACGTCGGTGATCTCGATGTCGCCGGGCGTCAGGGGCTTGGGGTCGGCCGGGTCGGCGACGACGGGCGCGCGGTCGATGATCGCGAAGACGCGGGCGGCAGACGCGAAGGCCTGATCCAGGTCCGCGGCGAATTCCTCGACCGCGAGGACCGGCCCGAAGGAGCCCATCGCGATGCCGATGGCCAGGCCCGCCTGCGGCAGGGTCAGGGGACCGTCAAGCACTCCGGATCCCGCGACCATAGCGACCGTGACAATGCCGACGGCGACGGCGGCCTGATTGAGGCCTCGGCGCAGCGCGATCCAGCGACCCTGCACGCCCAGAGCGGAGTCGATACGCTCCTCGATGACGCTCATCTCGGCCTCGCGACGATCCTGCGCGCCAAAGGCCAAGACCTCGCGCACGCCCTGGACCGAGTCGGTCACGTGGGCGGCGATCGCGCCGCGGGCCTCGCGCAGCTCACGCGCCGCACGCGCGGTTGAGCCCGACCCCAGGAAGGGGATGATGGCGCCGATGGCCAGCAGGAACGGAGCCAGCACGGTCGCGAGCGTCCAGGAGACGGCCGACCCCATCCACACGATCGTCAAGATCGGGACGATGAGGGCCGTCGTCACAGGCGCCAGCGTGTGCGCGAAAAAGACCTCGACACGGTCGATATCCTTCGTCACGCGGTTCATGATGTCGCCCGAATCCAGGCGATCCGTGCCCGCCGGCGCCTGGGGTTCAAGCTGGTCGTAGAAGTAGTTGCGCAGCATGGCCAGGGAGTGGAAGGCCACGAAGTGCCCGGCGAACTGCTCGAGGTAGCGAGCTGCGCCCTTGAGCAGGCTCACGCCTACGGCGCACACGATGATGAAGGGGATGGACCAGGCGCTGGTGCCGACGGCCAGGCTCCCCACGGCCCAACCGCCCAGGGCGAACAAAGCAATCCCGGCCATCAGGAAGACGATGCGCGCGGCGATCGATGCGGCCAGCGGGGGCAGGACGCGACGCGTGATGGACAGGAGCCGAACGGACAGGTGCCTGCGGGTCATCGGATCGTTCCTTCCTGGAGCGTCGCGACGCGGTCGGCGTCCTTGATGGTGGCGTCGCGGTGAGAGATCGTCAGGGTCGTGCGCCCGGCGCACACAGTGTCGAGAGAAGCCAGGATCTCGCGTTCGGAGGCCAGGTCCACGTGGGCCGTGGGCTCGTCCAGGATCATGATCGACGCGTTCTTCAAGAAGGCGCGGGCAATCGCGATGCGCTGCGCCTCGCCGCCGGACACGGCCAGGCCGCGAGCGCCCACGCGCGCATCGAGACCCCCGGGCAGCGCGTCGTAAAACTCGCCGAGGTGGGCGGCGCGCAGGGCCTCAATGAGCTGGTCGTCGGTGGCCGTGGGGGCGGCCAGGAGGAGGTTGTCACGCAGCGTACCGGAGAAGAGGTAGGTGGTCTGTTCGACGACAGCGCTCTGGGCGCGCACCCACGACAGCGGCGCGGTGGCCAGGTCCACGCCGTTGAGGCTCACGCGGCCGCGCGTGGGTCGCAGAAATCCTTGCAGGAGCGCGGAGATCGTGGACTTACCGGCGCCGGAGGGTCCAGCCAGGGCGACGTGTTCGCCCGGGCTCACCGTCAGGTTTGCGCCGCGCAGGACGGGGGTGTCCTTGGTGTAGGAGAAGGACACGCCAGACAGGGCGATCTCGCCGGGGGCGGCCGGGATCGCGGGGACGCTGACGCCCTTGGCGTCCACGACGGGCGGGGTCTGCTCGTTAAACTTCTTGATTTCCTTGTTGGCGGCGATGCCGCCCATGCCGATGTAGAAGAACTGTCCGATCCGGTCCAGGGGGTCCAGCATGATCGAGGAGAGCAGCACGAGGGAGATGGCGCCGCCAGCGCTCAGAGCCCCCTGCTCGTAGCGGATGAGGGCCAGCGTGATCGCGCCGGTGATCATGCCCAGGGAGAAGACGGAGTCGATGACGAGGAGGATCAGCTGGTTGCCCGCCAGGTAGCTCATGACCTTCGAACGCACCTCTTCGGCGGCCTCGGCCAGGCGCTTGCCCATATCCTTGCCCGCGTTCATGAGGGCCAGGTCTCCCAAGCCCTGGATGGCGTCGAGTTCCTTGGCGGAGAGCTGGCGCGAGGCGTGACGGTAGCGCGAGGACACCGGCTTGAAGGCCTTGCGGAAGCCCATGACGCAGATTGGGACCAACGGGATGGCAATAGCCAGGAAGCCGCCCGAGGCCGGGTCGAGGGTGAGGGCGACGACGATGACGACGAGGATCGGGGTCGTCAGCGACGCAATCATGGGGGCCAGGAAGATGCCCTTGTAGGCGGCCACGCGCTCGACGCCATCGGTGGCCGAGTTGACGACGCGGCCCGCTCGCTCATTGGTGCGCTGCGAGGGCCCCAGGGCAAAGACCTGGCGGATCATCGAGTGGCGCAGGCTCGGCTCCAGCTGCTTCATGGTAATCGCACCGAGAGCGCTGACAGCCCACGCGAAGAAGCCGGAGGCGAGGGCGGCGGCGAGCGCGATCCACCAGGTGGACCAGGCCGCCCCTCCGACGACATCGTCGATTCCCCAGCCGATCGCCAGGTAGGCGAGCGCCAGACACAGGGCCGCCGCCCACGAGCAGACGACCACGATCGCGCGTTTCATTGTGCTCCTATCAACATGACGCACACGAGTACACAACCAAGGATACCCTTAGTTAGGTTCTGACACCAGTGTCACTTTGGACCGTTTGCGGCGCGTAGTGACGCCCTGGTGAGCCATGTTCAGCCGGCGAGGGTGACTCCGCAATAGGCGATGGTGGCGACGAGGAGGGTGGAGAGCGCGGCCAGGGCGAAGGGCTTGAGGCCCACCTTGATGAGGTTCCGAATCTTGACGCCGCAGCCGAGTCCGAACATCGCTGCAGCCAGCAACCCTGTCTGCAGCAGCCCGCCGGTCGTCAGCACGAAGTCCGGCAGAGGGATAAAGGAACGCAGGAGCACCATGGCGATGAACCCGATGATGAACAGCGGGACGATGGGCGGCAGCTTCGAACTCGACCTCTGTTGACTGGGTTCGCCTGCCGTACGGCTGAGACGGCGCTCCCGGATGCTGAGGATGGCCACGACCGGGGCGAGCAGCAGCACTCGGGCGAGTTTGACGATGACCGCGACCGTGAGCGCTCCGCCGCCGATGATGCCTCCGGCCGCGACGACTTGCGCGATTTCATGGATGGAACCCCCGGCCCACATCCCGGCCGTCTCGGAGCCCAGGCCAAGCAGGTTCGTGAGCAGTGGGACGAGGGGAATCATCAGCGTTCCGAAGATCACCACGAGGGTGACCGCGGTGATGGTGTCTTCCTCGGCCTCGTCGTCCGGGTCGGTGACCCCTGCCGCGCCCGCCACGGCTGCCGCGCCGCAGATGGAGAATCCGCAGGCAATGAGCAGCGAGAGCCCGGATGGAACCCGCAGCAGCCTCCCCAGGAGAACGGTGCCGAGCAGACCGCCGGCGACAATGCACACGACGACGACCAGCATTGGGGCTCCGAGGTCGAGGATGTCGGTCAGTACCAGCTGGAGTCCGAGGAAGACGATGCCGGCGCGCAGGAGCTTTTTCGCGGAGAAGTCGATGCCGTCGGAGGCCGCTGCTGGCAGCCGGACGACGTTGGCCAGGAGTACGCCAAGCACGATCGCGATAATGAGCGGGCTGACTCCCGGCAGCAGCAGGCTGACCCCGTACGATGCTCCGGCCGCGGCCAGGCAGAGGACAAGCCCGGGCAGGAGCGCGCGGACTCGGGCAAGCAGCGTGTGTTCCGGTCGGGCAGTCGCAATGTTCTGTGTCTGTGTCATGCATCCATTGTTTCCTGGGACTCGCTTGCGCGAGTAGAGGCAGATACGGTCCGCTATACAAGTTATGCTTGTGGCTGGGAGGCGGAAGATGCACTACGAGCCGGACTTGGAGGCACTGCGAGTCTTGGCGCTCGTCGCGAAGGAAGGCAGCATGTCGGCGGCAAGCGCGCAGTTGGGCGTGAGTCAGCAGGCGATATCTCTGCGCATCCGGAACCTGGAAAAAGATCTGCGCATGCGACTGCTGGTGCGTTCCGCACGGGGCTCCCGACTGACTCCGACAGGCGAGCTGGTTGTTGGCTGGGGAACAACGCTGCTGACAGCGGCCGACGAGTTCTCGGATGCTGTCAACTCGCTCCGCACGGATCGCGGGAAGATGATGCGCATCGCCGCGAGCCTCACGATCGCAGAACACCTCCTACCGGATTGGATCGCCCGGTGGCGCATCTCTCACGGCAATGACGGCCCGGTCGTTCAACTCACAGCCGCCAACAGCAGCACGGTCGTCGAGGCCATACGCGAGGGAACCGCAGACCTCGGGCTCGTCGAGACCCCTGTCGTTCCCGCCGGCCTCCGGTCGGTCACCGTCGCTTACGACACCATCGAAGTCGTTGTGCAGCACGGTCACCGATGGGCGAAGACCCGCCGGGTGTCCGTCCGTGAACTGGCGGGCACTGGGTTGGTGCTCCGCGAGACCGGCAGCGGCACCCGACAAGCGCTCGAGAACGCCCTCACCGAGGCGGGCTTTCCCCTCGCAGCCGAGCCCGCAGCCGTGCTGACGACCACGCTCGGCGTTCGCAGCGCGATTATGGCCGGCATAGCCCCCGGCGCGTTGAGCTCCCTCGCCGTGTCCGAGGACGCCCGCGCCGGCCGACTCGTGCGAGTTCGGATCAACAATCTCCAGATCACCCGCCCGCTCACCGCCATCTGGGCCGGGACGACTCCGCCCCCTCACATACGGGACTTCCTGGACGTCATCGCGCGAACTGACCGGTAACGACCAATTTTGCATCGCGACCACATAAAGAAGCCACGGCCTCGTGACAATCGACGAGGCCGTGGCTCCCTCAAGCAATCAAGCTCAGACCAGGCGGTACGTCCAGCCGTAGGGATCCTCCGCGCGACCCCACTGGATGTCGGTCAGGCGCTTGTGGATCTCGCGGGTCCTGTCCCCCACCGCGATCTCCACGTCGAAGTCGTCGCCAGCCAGGCGCGTGATCGGGGTGACCACGGCGGCCGTGCCGCAGGCGAAGACCTCGGCGACCGCGCCCGAGCGGATGCCGTCCACGACCTCGGACAGGGCGATCTTCTCCTCGCGCACGTCCACGCCCTGGTCGCGCAGCATGCGCAGGATCGCGCTGCGGGTGCCGCCCTCGAGGATGACGCCGGTGAGCTCGGGGGTTCGGATCCTGCCGTCAGCCATGACGACGAACATGTTCATGCCGCCCAGCTCCTCGAGATACTTGCCCTCGTAGGTGTCCAGGAAGCAGACCTGAGAGAAGCCCTTGGCCTCGGCCTGAATCTGGGGCAGCAGGGAGGCCGCGTAGTTGCCGCCAGCCTTGGCGCTTCCGGTGCCGCCAGGGCCTGCGCGGTGATACTCGCGCTCCACCCAGATGGCCACGCCCGACAGGCCGCCCTTGAAGTAGGGGCCCGACGGCGAGCCGATAACGTAGTAGTCGACGACGCCCGCGGGATGCACGCCCACGAACTCCTCGGAGGCAAACATGAAGGGACGCAGGTAGAGGGAGGAACCATCGACGTCGGGCACCCACTTGACGTCCGCGCGCACGTAATCCACGAGGGAAGCCACGAAGTCCTCGCGGCTCAGCTCGGGCAGTGCCAGACGGCGAGCCGAGTGATTCAGGCGCGCAGCGTTGTAGCCGGGGCGGAAGGTCCACACGGACCCGTCCTCACGCTTGTAGGCCTTGATGCCCTCAAACACGGACTGGCAGTAGTGGAAGACGGAGGCGCCGGGGGTCAGTTCGAGCGGGCCGTAGGGGATGACGCCGCGCTCATTCCAGCCGCCCTCGCGCGTCCAGCGCATGTGGGCCATGTGATCCGTGAACTTCTTACCGAAGGCCAGGGTCGACATAATCTCGTTGTATTCTTCCGGCGTCGCCGGGTGCAGATTGTGGGTCAGTGGGAAAGATCCCGCCAGCTCGTCGGCGGCGGGAAGGACCAGGTCGCCGGCAGCCTCAAGTTCCGTCGGGGTGTGCTGCGTCGATGCCATGAGGCCTCCTGTCGTGGTTTTTCACAAAGATGAAGCCAGAATATGCCCGCAGTCCACATCGCGGCCTAACGATTTCGGAATGTGACCCACTCCCCTGCCCGCTGTGGACGTTCTCACCCCACAGGACGGCTCACTCGTAGTGGGTCCACATACGCAGGACGCGGACGGTGTGCTCTTCTTCGAAGACCTCATAGACGAGCCTGTGCTGAATGTTAATTCTGCGCGAGTACATCCCGGCGAGGTCGCCCACGAGGCGCTCATAGCGCGGAGGCGTCGCGAACGGATCTTCTTTCAGGACCGCGATAAGACTCTGAGCTTTCGCCCTGAGGCCGCTGGCGGAGAGCTTCTTCGCGTCCTTGGCGGCCTGCTTGGAGAAAACGACGCGCCACATCGCTACCACTCCACGTCGTCGAGCGCGCCGTCGAGGTCTTCACGAGCGGCTTCCTTCAGACTCTCCGTCATTCCGGGAATTCCCTGCAGGTAGAGGGTTTCCTGAATGGCGGACCAGTCGGCCTCGCCGATGAGAACAGCGTTTCCACGACGTCCGGTGATCGTGATCGGGGTCGACTCCTCATTCACGGTGTCGATGAGCCGGTACAGGTCCGAGCGGGCGGCAGTAGCACTCACAGCAGTCATGATTATCCCTTTCCACCACCATCATAACGTACGCTTTCACGTACTTATAGGCCTGTGCGCACGATTTCTGCCGAAAGGATACGATCAACGCATGACGACTTTGCCGGACTCTCTTTCCTCCGCCCTGCCCTCCCGCGAGCGCCGCTCCCCCGGCCTGGAGCTGGAAGATGGGCGCTGGATGGTGGCCGCAAAGTCGGGCCTGTACGTGTTCGGCGCCGAGGCCTCGTCGACGGACGGGGAGCCTACCCCCGAGGTGTTCCCCTGGTACGACGTGGCACGGGCACGCTGGGAGGCCGAGGGTTCTCTCTTCGCCCTGGAGTGGGTGGATCCGGCCCGCACTCCCCTGACGGGGCGCGGAGTCGGTGACCCGGAGGACTTCATGCGACACGCGAGCGAATACGTCAACCGGTCGATCGTCCTGCACTCCCAGGTGGAGGTGGGCAACGGGACGACGGTGACGGCATGGGTGCGCCGCGGACCGGACGGGCTCTTCTCCGTCCTGACGGCCGACGGCGCGCTGGACGAGGCCGGTCAGCGCGAGGCGGTCGCCCTGGAGGCTCGCGTGCGCGACGCGGTCGGTCTGGATTAGTCGACGAGGCCGTGGCACCCGCCCGGGAGCGCACCCTTGGGCGCTCCGTCACAGATAACGACGGGACCCATCCGCGCCGGATGGGTCCCGTCTGTGTTCCCGGGCGCTCGCCCAGAATCAGTGAACAATGAACACTCGCTCGAAGGGGTCGATGGACAGGCCCTGCTCGAGGATCGTCCGGCTCCACTCGCGCGCACTGAACAGGGAGTGATCGCGGTAGTTGCCGCAGGAGTACACGTCCGTGCCCGGAACGTCCTCCCAGGTCACCTCCTCGGCGATCGCATGCAGCGACGAAGCGATGGCGGCCGTCACCTCACGGACGGAGGGGGTGCCCCACATGATGAGGTGGAAGCCCGTGCGGCAGCCGAAGGGCGAGCAGTCGATGACGCCGTCGATGCGGTCACGCAGCAGGGATGCGAGGAGGTGCTCGATGGTGTGCAGACCAGAGGTCGGGATCTCGCCGCTGTTGGGCTGGACGAAGCGCACGTCGAAATTCGAAATCTGGTCGCCCTTCGGGCCGGACTCCACGTTGATGAGGCGCACGTAGGGCGCCTTCACGGCGGTATGGTCCAGGGTAAAGCTCTCCACTTCTGCCATCTTGTCTTAATCCCTTTCGGTGTAGTTTTGCCTTCGTTGCTCCAGACGCATGAGCGACCGGAAAACCTCAGAATACTGCGGGTCCTCCTCATTCATGCGAGACAGGGCCGCACGTGCTTCACCTAACTGCCTGGTCAGGTCCATGCGCACCATCGCGGCGACGACGCCACGGCAATAGGAACGCACATCCCCCTCGCCCGCGACGGGCAACGGATTGACCGCCAGCTCCGTAACCGACGGAGCAATAAACTCCCCCGCCGCCTCCAAGACAACCTGCACGAAGTGGCGCGACGCCGCCAAGGTCGCGTTCTCTCCCGGCCCGAAGTGGGCCTCGGCCTGACGCATCATCTGCGTGAACGCGTCGAGCCCGCCGGCCGCGCGGATCGCGTCATGGACGGCGCGGTGCGTGGGCACCGTGAAGGACTGGCCGTCCAGCTCCTCAAAGCCGGAGCCGACGACGTAGAGCGGGTGCTGGAGGACGGCCTCGAGGGCCTGACGCTCGACGCGGGTCACCGGATCCTCGGGGCCCATGCGCGCGGGCGCGGCCACGGGGCGGCCCGCACCCGCCATCTCGATCTCACCCGGGCGAGGCCCCGGCGCGATGACCTCGACGCGGCCCGCCGCCCGAATCGCCTGCTCGACCGTCCCCATGTCCATGCCGAGCCACCCGGCAAGTGAACGCGTGTACTCGGCGCGCAGCGCACGGTCCTTGATGTGCGCGACGATGCCGGCGGAGGCACGCAAACCCTGGACGCGCCCCTCGGCGCTGCGCAGATCCATCTGAGACAGGACGGAGCGGATCGCGAACTCGAACAGGGGGATGCGCGAGTTCACCAGATCGACGATCGCCTGGTTACCCTCGGCCAGGCGCAGGTCGCAGGGATCCTGCCCGCCTGGGGCAACCGCCACGAATGTCTGTGCCGCGAAATTCTGGTCTTCCCCGTAGGCGCGCAGCGCTGCCTTCTGCCCGGCGCTGTCCCCATCGAAGGTGAAAATCACCTCGGAGCCGTGCGCGCGCCCGCTCGACAAGACGACGCCGGCCGCCGGGTCCGCGTGGTCGCCCAGCAGGCGCCGGATGATACGCACATGCTCGGAACCGAACGCCGTGCCACACGTCGCCACCGCGTTCGTCACCCCCGCGACATGTGCTGCCATGACATCCGTGTACCCCTCGACGATGACGACCCGATGGTCCGTCACGATCGACTTTTTCGCCAGATCCAACCCGTACAGCAGCTGCGACTTCTTGTAGATGGGCGTCTCGGGAGTATTCAGGTACTTGGGCGACTCCTTGTCGGCGTCGTCCAGTCGGCGCGCGCCAAACCCCACCGTCGCACCCGTAATATCGCGGATCGGCCACACCAGTCGGCCGCGGAAACGATCGTAGATGCCGCGGCTGCCCTGCGAACCCAGGCCCGCGATCTGGATCTCCTGATCCGTGAAGCCTTTGGAGCGCAGGTGGCGCGTCAGCGAATCCCACGAGGCCGGAGCATAGCCGACCCCGAAATGCTCACACATCGCCTGGTTGAAACCGCGCTCAGCCAGGAACGTGCGCCCCCTGTGAGCCTCCTTGCTGCCCAGCTGCTTGCAGTAGAACTCTTCGGCCACGCGATGAGCGTCCAGGAGCCGCTGGCGCTTGCCCGGCTCCTCCGTGCGCACCCGCGTCCCGCCCTCCTCGTAGTGGAGGGTGATCCCCGCCTTCTGCGCGAGCATCTCCACGGCCTCGGTGAAAGGCAGGTGGTCGATCTTTTGCACAAAGGAGATGACGTCACCGCTCTCACCGCACCCGAAACAGTGGAACATGCCCAGGTGGGGGCGCACGTTGAAGGAGGGCGTGCGCTCGTCATGGAAGGGACACAGACCCTTGAGCGAACCGATGCCAGCGGGTCGCAGCGCTACGTGCTCGCCGATGATCTCGTCGATCTTGATCGCGCTACGTACCGCTTCGATGTCGTCCTTGCGAATCAAACCCGCCATAATCTCAGTCTACCGACGCCCACCCACGTCTGCGTCCGATCACGCTCAGAGCTGCGACGACAGCATGCCACACCAGCGGGCGTGCCACGCCGACGCCGACACGTCCGTGAGCGCCGCGACCTGATCGATGACGGCGCGCAGGCGCACCCCGTCGTCCGATGCTGCCCGCCACTGCGCGGCGAACACCGGCTCCAGAGCGCCCGCCCCGGCCTCGTATAGGGCGTCAACGAGGTCGGCCAGGAGCGTGCGCTGCTGGTAGTACACCGGCTCGCTCTCGCGCGGGCTCATGACGTAGTGGACGGCCATGCCCTTGAGCATCTGGATCTCGGCGCGCACCTCGCGAGGCACCACCAGGTCCGCGCGGTAGCGGCCCAGCGGCTCGTCCCCGAACGTCTCGCGCGTCGCCGCCACCGTCGCCGAGCAGAAGCGCCCGATCAGCTCACTCGTCGCGTCCTTCAGGCGGGCCAGCGAGGCGTAGGAGCCGTCGAAGGAGCGCAGCCACACGCTCATGTGCACGATGCGCTCGAGGGCATCCTCCAGGTCCGAACGCGCCACCGAGGGGCCGTACCAGTCCAGCGTCGAGGCGATGACCGCCGCGCAGTGCTCGTCGTCGAAAAGATCGGCGGGGTCAAGCTTGCGGGTCGCAACCGCGTCCTCCATGTCGTGCACCGAGTAGGCGATGTCGTCCGACAGATCCATGATCTGGGCCTCCAGGCAGCGCCGCCCCGCAGGCGCGCCCTGGCGCATCCACGCGAACACGGGCGCGTCGTCCGGATAGACGGAGAACTTGCGCGTCGACTTGGCCAGGTCGGGGCCACCGGACTTGACCCACGGGTACTTACAGATCGCGTCCAGCGTCGCGCGAGACAGGTTCAGGCCCGCGGGCACGCCGCCCGGCCCGATCACCTTGGGCTCCAGGCGCGTCACGACGCGCAGGGTCTGGGCGTTGCCCTCAAAGCCGCCGATTGAGGCTGCCGCCGCGTCCAGGGCTCGCTCGCCGTTATGCCCGAAGGGGGGATGCCCGAGGTCATGGGACAGGCAGGCGGCATCCACGACATCCGGGTCGGCCCCCAGTTCCTTGCCCAGCTCGCGCCCCACCTGGGCGACCTCCAGGGAGTGAGTCAGCCGCGTGCGCACGAAATCGTCCGAAATCGGGCCCAGGACCTGCGTCTTTTCACCCAGGCGGCGCAGCGCGGACGAATGCAGGATGCGCGCCCGGTCGCGCTCGAACTCCGTGCGGGCCGAAGACTTGTGCTCCTCGGGCACCCAGCGCTCAGAATCGGACGAGCTGTAAGGAGACGCCGAGCTGGCACCGTCAACACCGGGAATAGCCACAGAAAACTCATTCACAAACCCATGGTACGCGGCCGGGCCCGCCACCGAGCCGGCGCACGGACCGGGTGTCACAGCGTCGTTGCTGAAGAATGTTGAAACTGACCGCTTTATTACTGTGAGATGCCCCGTCGGGTCTTTCACCAAATGTACAAACATGATAAATGTCAGGTGTCGCATTCAGCGTCGAATCACATCCACGGAAGGAGTCCCCCGTGTCCAACACGGCACAGGAAATCCTCGATGCGGTCGGTGGTCCCGACAACATCACACACTTCACCCACTGCGCAACGCGCCTGCGCTTCGAACTGCGCGATGCCTCCGTCATCGACAAGGACACGGTCGAGGCCATCGACGGCGTTCTCGGAGCAGTCCCCCAGTCCGGCGACCGCTACCAGATCGTCATCGGCGGTGCCGTGCAGTCGGTCTTCGACGAGATCAACAACCTGCCGTCCATGAAGTCGGGCGCCGCAGCCTCGAACGACGACGTCAAGGCTGCCGCCCGCGCGAAGGCACGCGGAAAGAACGCCATCGTCGACGCCTTCTTCGAATACCTCTCCGACTCGTTCCGCCCCCTCCTGCCCGTCCTCCTCGGCGCATCCCTGATCCTGGCGTTCCTGGCGGTCCTCGACTCGGTTGGCTTCGTCGACACACGCGCCGATACGATCCCCGCATGGCTCGGCTACGTGAACTCCATGTGGCGCGCGGTCTTCTACTTCCTGCCCGCGATGGTCGCCTACAACGCCTCCAAGAAGCTGAACATCGACCCGTGGGTCGGCACCGCCGTTATCCTGTCGCTGCTCACCCCCAACTTCATCGGTCTGAGCAACGCTTCCTCGTTCGCTGAGACGACCTGTGAGCAGACTGCCCTGGGCACCGAGCAGTGCGTTACCCAGATCGCCTCACTTGAACCCCTGCTGTCCGCCTTCCCCATACTGAACAAAGTCGACTTCTGGCTCCCCCTCATTGGACGGGTTACCTTCCCCCACAGCATCTCGCTCCAGCTGGCCGACTACGGCGGCCAGGTCTTCGTCCCGCTGCTGATGGTGCCGCTCCTAGCCCTGGTCTACAAGGGCCTGAAGCAGATTATTCCCTCGAACGTCCAGATGGTGTTCGTCCCCTTCTTCTCCTTCATCGTCATCATGCCGATCACCGCCTTCCTCATCGGCCCCCTGTCGATCTGGATCGGTAACGGCCTGGGCGGCGGCCTGGCCTGGCTCAACGGCCACGCCCCCATCGTCTTCGCGATCATCATCCCGATCATCTACCCCTTCCTGGTGCCCCTGGGCCTGCACTGGCCGCTCAACGCCCTGCAGCTGGCCAACATCGCCTCGACGGGTTCGGACTTCATCCAGGGCCCCATGGGCGCGTGGAACTTCGCGTGCTTCGGCGCGACCGCCGGCGTTCTCTTCCTGTCGATCCGCGACCGCGACACCGACATGCGCCAGACCGCGTCCGGCGCCCTGGCAGCCGGCCTCTTCGGCGGTATCTCCGAGCCGTCCCTGTACGGTATTCACCTGCGTTTCAAGCGCATCTACCCGCTCATGCTCACCGGCTGTGTCGTCGGCGGCCTGGTCATCGGCATCGGTGGCGGCGCCACGACGAATACCTTCGTGTTCACGTCGCTGCTGACGATCCCGGTCTTTACCCCCAAGGCTGTCTACGGCCTGGGCGTCGCCGCCGCGTTCATCACCGCGTTCCTCATGGTCGCGCTGTTCGACTACCGCACGAAGGAGCAGAAGGCTGAGGCTCGCGCGAAGAAGGAGGCCGCGAAGGTCGGCGTCTCCGCGACCCCCGCTCCCGATGCCTCGGCTCCCGCCGCCGCTCCCGCAGCTGAGGCCGCCCCGGCTCCCGCGTTCAGCGACGAGGCGAAGGCCGACCTGACGCTGTCGGCCCCCATGGAGGGCGAGCTGATCGCGCTCTCGGACGTGGCGGACGAGGCCTTCTCCGCCGGTGCCCTCGGCCCCGGCATCGCCGTGTCCCCCGCCGCTGGCGCGGTCGTCGTCGCCCCGTGCGACGGCAAGGTCTCCGTCGCGTTCCCGACGGGCCACGCCTACGGCATCAAGTCCGCCTCCGGCGTGCAGGTGCTCATCCACATCGGCATGGACACCGTGAAGCTGGAGGGTAAGGGCTTCACCCCCCACGTCGCCAAGGGTGACGTCGTGCGCCGCGGCGATGTCCTGGCCGAGGTCGATTGGGACGTCATCCGCGAGGCCGGCTACGACACCATCACCCCGATGGTCGTGACGAACAAGAAGAAGTTCGGCGCGATCACCCCCGCCGCCCCCGGCCCGGTCACCATCGGCCAGACCGTTGTGACGGTGGCTCCCAAGGAGGCATGAGCGTCCCGGCGTTTCGCTGACGCTGTGGGGGTGGGCCGCAAGGCCCGCCCCCACACGTGTATCTGCCGGATGTTCAACCGACGCCGACGCGCACACGCGTGAGGGTAACACGCTGTCCTGTCGAGCGACCCGGGTGTGACCCCACTGCACGGTTCCCCAACAATGTCGCATGCAATTTCCCTGTCAACCTTTCACAGATTGAAATACGGTCGTTGCAATTCCAACGTTTGTAGACTCCTCTAAAAATTCGGGCAACCGAATTGCATGCGACTTTTGGGGGAGGCTCCCACGGGGCGACCCGCCCGGGCATAACCCCATTACACGGTTCCCCAACAATGTCGCACGTAATTTCCCTGTCAACCTTTCACACATTGAAACAGCGGCATTGCAATTCCAACGTTTATGCGTCATGTCGAAAACTGACCCAGGGAAATTATGTGCGACTTTTGGATGAAGGCTCCCGAGGTGTGTGCTGGAGGTCCGCACCCCGGCTCTACACCCCGGCTCCGCACCCCGGCCTCGAGCAACGCCCCTGCACAGGCCGAGAAACTCTAGACCTCGGAGCCCTCAACGATGTCGAGGACCGCGCGCACCTGCTCGACGGTGAACTGACCGGGGGCGCTCCCCTCGGCGCCGGGCAGGGTTGCGAAGGTCGCCGCGGAACCAAGCGCAGAGCCGACCAGGCGCGTAGACGCGCCGTTGGGCCCCATCGAGATGCCGATGACGGGACGGTCGTAGGCCTCGTGCGCCCATGCCTGCGCGCCGAGCACGCGGGCCGCGTCCGTGGCACTGTGGGCCATGCAGGCGAACTTGAGGACGTCGGCGCCCGCATAGTTCATGCCGGCCAGTACCTCGGCGAGCTGATTGTCACCCGGGGTGGCCTCGAAGTCGTGGAAGGAGGCGACGACGATGGCGCCGGCCGCGTGCGCCCGCTCGATCAGGGCGTGGGCTCCATCGCGCGAGATCTCGACGTCGACGCCGCCGACCAGGGGCGCGAGGTCGGCCACGAGGGCGCAGTACTCCTCGTCATCCAGGAAGGCCTCCCCGCCCTCGACGGAGGTGCGGATGGTGGCCAGGACGGGCAGCGGCGAGGCATCCGCAACGTAGCGGGCCATGCGCACCAGGTCGTCGGCGACCTCGCTGGCGGCGACGAAGTGCGATCCCACCAGGGAGGCCAGGTAGGTGTCGGCTCGCCATTCGACGATGTCGGCGCAGCAGGAGGCCAGGGCGCCGACCTGCTCGCTCAGGGAGTGCGCATCCCCGCAGACGGGGACGATCACCTGGGTTCGCGCGCCGAGCGTCGCTTTCTTGGCGGCTCGCCCGATGGTGACGAGGCTAGGGGCAGGGTCGGGGTCGGGCGCAGATGGGTGAGGCATGATTCCTTCGCTTTAGTAGCCGATTTCAGCCAGGTGCAGGCGTGAGCGCTCCGCATCTGTCAGGTAGGGGTGGTCCAGCCAGCCGTCGGGCAGGTGGGGGGTCTTTTCGCCACCGGCGCGCCCGCGCGGCCCGCGCGCGGCGGGCGGGAACGCTTGGTCGAGGTCGAGGTCGGCGAGGCGCTCGTGGAGCTCTTGGAGGGTGGAGACCATGGACAGGGCGTGGCGCTGGGGACCTCCGACGGCGAATCCGCGCAGGTACCATCCGATGTGTTTGCGCATCTCGCGCAGTGCGCGCCCCTCGTCGCCCTGGTCGACGACGCACCAGGCGGCGTGGCGTTCGATGACGGAGACAACCTCGGCCAGGCTGGGGCCCGGCGGGATCGTCCCACCGTGGTAGGCGGCGACAATGTCGCGGAAGATCCAGGGGCGCCCCTGGGCTCCACGCCCGACGCTGATGCCATCGCATCCGGTGCGCTCGAGCATGGCCAGGGCGTCGGCGGCCTCGAAGACGTCACCGTTGCCGAAGACGGGGATGTCGAGCAGGTCCTTGAGGCGTGCGATCTCGTCCCAGTGGGCGCGTCCCGCGTAGTGCTGGTTCTGGGTGCGCGCGTGCAGGGTGAGGGCGGCGGCGCCGAGCTTTTGCGCGCTCAGTGCGGCGTCCGTCGCGGTCTCGTGCTCGGAGTCGATGCCGATGCGGATCTTGACGGTCACGGGGATCTCGCGCCCCACGCGCTCCCCGGCCTCGTGTGAGGCGCGCACGACGGCACCCACGAGGTCGGTGAAGAGGTCACGCTTCCAGGGCAGGGCCGCTCCCCCGCCCTTCTTCGTCACTTTGGGGACGGGGCAGCCGAAGTTCAGGTCGATGTGGTCGGTGAGATCGCGCTCGACGAGCATCGTTGCGGCCTTCGCCATGACCGCGGGGTTGACGCCGTAGAGCTGCAGGGAGCGCACGCGCTCGGCGGGGTCGGGGCGCACCATGTCCCAGGTGCGTTCGTTGTTCTCGACGAGGGCGCGGCTGGTCACCATCTCGGTGACGTACAGGCCGGCGGGCGCGTCCACGCGCGCGATGGCGACGTGGCGCGGCTCGCCTGCGTCATCGCGCGGGTGCTGAGGGGACGAGGCCGTGGCGCCCTCCCCCGACTCGGCCGCCCAGGAGGGGATGCCGGTGGGTCGCAGGTGGTCGGGCAGGCCCGACTCGCCCATGATGCGGCACAGGCGTCGGAAGGGCACGTCCGTCACCCCGGCCATGGGGGCCAGGACGACGGGTGTCCACAGGCGCAGCGGCCCCACGCGAAGAGGGGCCGCTGCGGACGAGGAGGCTGTCTGCAAGTCAGCAGCCCAGGCGTTCGATCAGGTACGACTTGACCTTGTCGAGCGGGATGCGCACCTGCTCCATCGTGTCACGCTCACGGATGGTGACGGCGTGGTCCTCGATCGAGTCGAAGTCGTAGGTGATGCAGAAGGGCGTGCCGATCTCGTCCTGGCGACGGTAGCGCCGTCCCACGGCGCCGGCGTCGTCATAGTCGACGTTCCAGATGCCGCGCAGCTCGTCGGCCAGCTCCTGAGCGGGGCCGGTCAGTTCGGGCTTGCGGGACAGGGGCAGGACGGCGGCCTTGACGGGAGACAGGCGCGGGTCCAGCTTGAGCACGACGCGCTTGTCGACGCCGCCCTTGGCGTTGGGGGCCTCGTCCTCGTGGTAGGCCTCGATGAGGAAGGCCATGAGGGAGCGGGTCAGGCCCGCGGAGGGCTCGATGACGTAGGGGGTCCAGCGTTCCTTGGTGTTCGGGTCGAAGTAGTCGAGCTTCGCGCCGGAGGCCTCGGAGTGGACGGTCAGGTCGTAGTCGGTGCGGTTGGCGATGCCTTCAAGCTCGCCCCACTCGCTGCCCTGGAAGCCGAAGCGGTATTCCAGGTCGACGGTGCGCTTGGAGTAGTGCGAGAGCTTCTCCTTGGGGTGCTCGTACTCGCGCAGGTTCTCCGGGTCGATGCCCAGATCCACGTACCAGGCCTTGCGGTAGTCGATCCAGTACTGGTGCCATTCCTCATCGGTGCCGGGCTTGCAGAAGAACTCGAGTTCCATCTGCTCGAACTCGCGGGTACGGAAGATGAAGTTGCCGGGCGTGATCTCGTTGCGGAAGGACTTGCCGATCTGGCCGATGCCGAACGGCGGCTTCTTGCGCGCGGCGTTCATGACGTTCGCGTAGTTGACGAAGATGCCCTGGGCGGTTTCGGGGCGCAGGTAGTGCAGGCCGGCCTCGTCGTCGACGGGGCCCAGGTAGGTCTTGAGCAGGCCGGAGAAGGCGCGAGGCTCGGTCCACTGGCCGCGCACGCCGCAGTTCGGGCACGCGATGTCGGCGGTGGTCAGGGAGGACTCTTCGACGCCCTTCTTTTCGGCGAGCTCTTCGATGAGCTGATCCTGGCGTGCGCGCTTGTGGCAGTTGAGGCACTCGATGAGCGGGTCGGTGAAGGCCTTGACGTGGCCGGAGGCGACCCACACTTCGCGCGGGAGAATGACGGAGGAGTCGAGGCCGACGACGTCGGCGCGGCGGCGGACCATGGCGTTCCACCAGGCGCGCTTGATGTTTTCCTTCAGTTCCACGCCGAGCGGGCCGTAGTCCCACGCGGAGCGGGTGCCACCGTAGATGTCACCGCAGGGGAAGACGAAGCCACGGCGCTTGGCCAGGCTGATCACGTTGTCGAGGCGGGAGGGTCCCTTAGCCACTTGTCACTCCTTGAGTATTTGGGGCACGACTGGCTGTCGTGTCGCCATCGATACTAGTCGATAACTACTGTTTCGGGCGCTTCCGGGCCCCTGCTCGCTCATGGATCCCACCACAGGGCGCGCTTGGGGTTCTGGCTGGGCCCCGCGGCGCTCTTCACCCGGCGCGCTCACGGATAGGTTGTGAGCATCCGGATAGGTTATGCGGATCTGGATAGGTTATTAACCTATCCGGATGTCAATAACCTATCCACATCGTCGTAACCTATCCGGATCAGGAGGGGCAGGCTCCGCTACGGCGAGTGCGAGCACGCCGATTTCGAACCTATCCGCATGCGCGCATGCCAGCACCGACAGCGCCGACAGCGCCAACGGCCACCACCCACGCTCACCAAGCACAACACCCCAAAAGTCGCAGGCAATTCCCCTTTACCTATTTCATGCGATGAAATAATATCGTTGAAATTCCGCCATTTTTAGCACTTGATTGAACATTCCATCATCGAATTGCATGCGAAACTGCAGGGCGCGCACAGAACTACGGTGCCGCACTCAGCAACCATCAGAGCGCCCGAGCATCCCCCCACAACAACTCGCAGCGCCTGAACACTCACATGGCGCCACCACAACACGCCCGAATGCATAAAACAGCCCCGGCCTCGTCCCTGGATGGAGCGGGACGAGGCCGGGGCCGGGTGACGGGTCACGCGCCCAGGGCGCACCTGTCGTTCAGCCGACGCGCCGGATGTGCCCAGAGGCGGTCAGCGACCAGCCAGCGGCCACGACCATCAGAGAGATAAGGCCTAGCAGGTAAACGGCCGTGGGCATCGGGGGCAGGTAGCCGGACTTGTGGACGAGGTCGAGGACCAGCCACATGACCGGCACACCAATGCCACAGATACCCAGCGGAATCGCACCCATGAGGGCAAAGACTCGCTTCCAGGTCCCCCCAACACAGCGGGAAAGTCCACCAATGAAGCGCCCGGCTCCGTCGCACGCCACCCATGCGAGAAGAACGAAAATCCATGAATCGACACCGAGAGGCAAGGACTGTCGTCCCATAACGAAGAGCAGGGGGTGAATGGCGATAAGAAGCCACCAGATGAGAGTCCCCAGGCCAATGATGACAATGGTGTGCACGTAACTCGCCACAGTGAGCGCGGTGCGTGATCCACCGCTGAGAGCAGAGGCTCGCAAGTCGACGGTGGCGCAGAGAATACCCCAGATAAAGAGGAAAATACCCGTGACGAAAGCGGAGTTTGTGGCGGTCTGTTCAATGTTCTTGGTGACATCGGAGACTGAGAGGTAGACGATGCCGTTGATCACGAAGTTGACCAGGAACTGGCAGCCCACGATCAGCAGGTAGAGCACCACGGTGAATCTCGAGTTGACAAGGCCAATGCGCAGGGGCGAAGGGGCGGATTTGATGAGGTCGGGGGTTGCAATGCTCATTGGTCGTTCTCCTGGATGAGGTAGGCGAAGGCGTCCTGGAAGGAACAGGGTGAAGAGGTCAGAGAGTGGGATGCAATCTCATGGTCAGTGACACCACAGCCACGTAGGTCCACAATGACCTCTCGTGCGGACCCAAGCGCGCGAGAAGTGATGACGGCAATATCGGAACGATCGACCAGGAAACGTTCCACGTCGGCGGCGTTACCGGTAATCGCACGGATGCGCGAAGTGAACTCATCAACGCTCTCATGGGCAAGCAAACGCCCATTTTTGAGGGCGACAACATCCTCGGCAACATTTTCAAGCTCGGAGACCATGTGTGAGGACACAAGGAAGGCGCGCCGCGGGCGACGTCCCTCCATACTGTCGGAGGCCAGGGTGAGCAGTTCCTCGTAGAACGCGTATCGGGTGGGAACGTCCATGGGGGCCTGAATCTCATCGAGGACGGTAATGGGCGCACCCGATGCCAGCGCCACAGCGCCAGCCAGGATGGCAGCCTGCCCCGATGACATCTTGCTCAGCGTCTTGCGCCCCTTCAGTTGGAAGGAGAAACGCTGAACGTAGCGGTCGAATAGTTTCTGATCCCAGGTCGTGCGCAGCGCGGCATAGGCAACCATGGCCGAAGCCGAGGAACTATCAAAGTCCCTGTCGGAAGAGACCACGATTGAGTAACCGAGTAGGTCGTTAGAGCTCACCTCCGTTCCACATAGGGACACATTTCCTGACGACGGCGGAAGCAGGCCACCGAGGATCTGCATGAGCGTTGTCTTTCCCGAGCCGTTGGGGCCAACCAGGGCGGTGACGGTGGCGTCTCCGAGAGTGAGGGACACGTCGCGCAGCGCCGCCTCACTCTCTCCCGGATACGTGTGACTGATGGAGTTGAGGGTGATCATGAGTTGTCCTTGGCGGTCGTGTCGGCGCCGTAGGCGCGGACGTGGTCGATAATGGCGTCGATGTCGAGGCCCAGGGCCAGGCCCGCTTCGACGGCGGGGTTCAGTGTCTCCTCCACGTAGGATGCGAGTCCGTCGGCCACGAGCGTGTGCTGTGCGCCTTCGGCGACGAACATGCCGATGCCGCGTCGCTTCTCGACGAGCCCCTCGTCGACGAGGATCGCGAAGGCCTTGCCGACGGTGGCCGGGTTGATGCGGTAGGTCGCGGAGTACTCCGTGGTGGAGGTGAGCTGGTCCCCGGCGCGCAGGGCGCCGCGCAGGATCTGCGCGCGGATATCGTCGGCAATCTGCACGTAGATCGGGATCCCCGAAACGAACGTGGGTGCCATGCGTACCCTCCCTTCAGGTTCAGCGGTTCATTACATGACTAATGAACCATAGAACCTGGTAACCCGTCAAGCTCTCACAACAAACGAGTCCTAGATCACATCCACAACAACAAATCCGCTCCCCCTACCCAAATCTCGCACGTAATTCCCCTCGGTCAGTTTTCAAGGCCGCCCACAAACGTTGCAATTCCAACGACCACATTTTAAAGTTCGAAAGGTTTACATGGGAATTACGTGCGACATTGTTGGGGAACCATGCCCGCAAGGCCCGCAACGCCCGCAACGCCCGCGCCCGCAATGCTCGCAACGCCCGCGCCCGCGCCCGCGATGCCGGATCCACACCCGCACGTCAACTGGCCGCCCCACGCACACAGCCCGCCCCACGCACACAGCCCGCCCCACGCACACAGCCCGCCCCACGCACAAAATAGCCCCGGCCTCGTCCCACGGGGATAGGGGACGAGGCCGGGGCCGACTCAGCAGGAGGGAGCGAGCTTACTCCTTGACGCCGCCGGCGGTCAGGCCGGAGACGATGTACTTCTGCAGGTACTGGAAGAGCAGGATGACGGGGACGGCCGCGAGGACGGCGCCCGCCGCGAAGATGCCCCACGGGGCGGTACGCTCGTCGGCGGCCCACATGTACATGCCGACCGCCAGCGTGAACTGACTCTGATCCTGCAGGACGACCTTCGCGATCACGAAGTCACCGAGCGAGGAGATGAAGCTCAGCAGGCCAACGACCGCCAGAACCGGGCGAACCAGCGGCATGATGATCGTCCAGAAGGTCTGGGCGTGCGTCGCACCGTCGATCATGGCTGCCTCGTCCAGCGAACGCGGAATCGAGTTGAAGAAGCCGTAGAGGAGGAAGGTGTTCGAGCCGAGCGCGCCACCGAGGTAGACGCAGATCAGGCCGAGCTTGGAGTTCAGGCCCATGACCGGGAAGATGTCCTGGATGCCCAGGAGGAGCAGGTACAGGGCCACGAAGGCCAGCATCTGCGGGAACATCTGAACGAGCAGCAGGCCGGTCAGGGTGCCGCGGCGCCCCTTGAACCGGAAGCGGCTAAACGCGTAGGCCGCTGCTGCGCCCATGAGGACGGTGCCAATCGCGGTCGTGGTCGACACGATCAGGGAGTTGATAACCCACGACCAGTAGGCGGCATACTTGCCCGAGCCCAGCGCCATGAAGTTATCGAGGGACACGTTCGAGAAGAGGCTGTTCGAGCCGGTCAGCGTCGCGCCGGGGTTCAGGGACACCGACAGGACGTAGAGCAGCGGGACCAGGCAGTAGATGATCATCAGGATGGCGACGATGTGGCGCCAGCCGACCTCTTTCCACCAGCGGCCACCCTTGAGGGTGGATTCGCGATTCTTCTTCACTGTTGCAGCACTCATCACAGCTCCTCAAGGGTCTTCGTCTGGCGGAAACCGAGCCACGCGATCACGCCCACGACGATGAAGATGACGATGGACATGGCCGAGGCCAGGCCGTAGTTCGGGGAACCCGACTCGATCGCGATCTTGTAGACCATCGAGATCAGGATGTCAGTCTGGCCGACATCCAGGCCCGGGTAGTTCGGGCCACCGCCGGTCAACATGTAGATGAGCGAGAAGTTGTTGAAGTTGAACGCAAAGGAGGCGATCAGCAGCGGGACGGTGGACTGCAGCACGAGGGGCAGCTTGATGGACCACACGGTGCGCAGGCCAGAGGCGCCGTCGATCTTCGCGGCCTCTTCGACGTCGCCCGGCAGAGACTGCAGGGCGCCCAGGCAGACGAGGAACATGTAGGGGAAGCCCAGCCACAGGTTCACGCCCAGGATCGAGAACTTCGCCAGCGTTCCGTCCGTGAGCCACGGAATGTGCGCGCCGCCGAGGAGCACGTCGTTGATGAAGCCGAAGTCCTTGTTGAGCATGCCCTTCCACACCAGGGTGGCCAGGAAGGCCGGGAAGGCGTAGGGCAGGATCATGAGGGACTGGTAGATCTTGCGCCCCTTGATGCGCTTGTCCGCGAAGACGAGGCCGAGGATCAGGCCGAGCGCGAAGGTCGACAGGACCGAGGCCGCGGCGAAGATGAAGGACCACAGCAGCGCCTTGAGGAAGGGGCCGGCCAGGTCGCCGCGGGCGAACATGTTCATGTAGTTGTCGAAGCCGACGAAGACGCGCCAGCCGGGATCGAGCTGGGTGCCGTCGGGGGCGACGAACGCGCCGACCTTGCCGTCGGCCGTGTAGACGGTGCCCGACTCGGTGTCGGTCAGCGTGTCGGCCGCCTCATCGTAGCTGTAGCGGGACTTGGCCAGGTAGGCGGTCGAGCCGTCCTCGCTCTTGTAGTGGCCATCGTTGGGGTCTGCCGTGGCCGGGACGCTGAGCGCGAAGACCTCGGTCTGGCGCTGCAGGACGTCATTGAGCTTGAGGACGGTGTAGCCGTCGACGGCGGTGATCATGCCGGCGGAGACGGTGCCGTTGACCTCGTGAAGGGGCGTCTCGGAGTTACCAACCTTGACGGCGCCGGTCGAGCTGTCGGCGATGGCCAGGCCCAGGCCCGAGCCGTCCTCAACGATGGCGGCGGGAAGGTTGACGGCGCCGGGGGCGCGCTGTTCGGCGGCCTTCAAGATCGAGGCGACGGCGTCTTCCTTGGTCGAGTTGTGGCCCTGACCGTAGTTCGTGAAGGACACGTAACCCGTGTACCCCATGACGAACACCTGGTAGATCAGCAGGAACACCATACCGGGGACCAGGTACTTCGCGGGGATCATCCGCTTGGAGAAGTACACCCAGTTCACGACAGCGAGCAGGACGGCCAGGACGGCGAGCACCGTCCACGACTTCACCAGGTACGCGGTGAACATGCCGTACAGCCCCAGGGCGTCGATCAGCATCATCAGGATCAGCTTGACGAAGAAACCAGGCCTGGTCACTTCGCTCGCGTGCGAGGCCTTGGGCCCCGTCTTTTTCTTTTCTGTAGCCTTCGCTGGCTCAGACATCGTGTCCTCCACACGTGCGCGTTCGCGCGTCTTTGCGACGTATCCCGCCGGACGGCGGGTAAAAAAGTGGGCACCGAGGGTGCCTGTTG
>NZ_ALIY01000093.1:0-2548 GCF_000283035.1 Actinomyces sp. ICM58 | reverse complement strand
GCCCCTTCGCTGTGCGGTGCCGCTGGTGTTCCGGGCGCCCTTCGCACTGGTGGGGCTTGTGTTGCTGTGTGTTGCCTTGTCTTGTTCGTCACTCGGCAATGTCGCACGTCATTCCCATGTCTTGCTCAACACTCAGCAATTTCGCACGTAATTCCCCTGCAAGTATTTCAAATAATGAAGTTAGGTCGTTGGAATTGCAACGTTTTCGGGTGATCTCGAAAAATGACCGAGGGAAATTACGTGCGAAATCTGTCTGGACTGCGACCTGCAGTCCACCGGCACAGTCGTCGACGCGAGCCCGCAGTTCCGACGATGCAGCCCTCGACGATGTCTGGGACTGAGCCCCGACCAACACGCGTGTCCTCTCTCCACCCGCGTTGCTCATGTCGGGGCCGTGACGAACGGACGACGGCCCGCGAATCGCTCGATTCGCGGGCCGGGTCGATGAGGCGGCAGTGTCGTCCCCGTGGAAGCGTCCTCCTACGAGAACTTCGGGTCTGCCCAGATGACAGTGATACTAATGTCGCTCTTGCGGCTCTCTCCTGGTGCTGCTTCTACGAGCGCCTTCATCTTCAGGCGCGGAACCGACGAGACGTCGATGCTGAACTCCTTCGCCTCGTTGAGGCGTAGGGACGCCGTGTCGAGGACCTTGTCCGAGATAGGGTCGCTGATCTCGAAGGTCACCGTGATGTTTGTGTCGCGCGAGTAGTCCGACTGGCCCGCTGTGATGGTGAAGGTCTTGGCATCCTTGGGGACGAGGAACTCAACGGAACCGTCATCCAGTGTATGTTTCATGAAACATTTGAAGCCGTTGTTGTAGGTCTTCTGCGCGATGGCCGAGACATCATCGGATCCGGAAAGAGTTTCCCAGGAGTATGAATTCCAGTCTTCTTGTCCGCATTTTTCCTTCGCGACCGCCTGGTCCAGCGTCGGGTTCCACTCGGGGGACTTGCTGGCCATTGCGCTCGGCGTCGGCGACGCCATCGACGCGGACGGGGTAGGAGAGGGTGTCGTGGCCGTCGGGCTCGGCGAGGCCGTGGTGGGCTCCGGGGTGGCGGTAGGAGTGGGTGTGGCGTCTGGCTTGGGGGCGTGCGAGCATGCTGCCAGCAGGAGGGACAAGCCAGCGGCGATGATGGCTGCGCGGCGCTTGGACCCGGTACATTGAGAGTGAAACATCGTTGTGTTCTCTTTCACTGGAGAGGAATTGCTCTGAGAATAGATTCCCGGGAAGGGTCTGTCAACTAAGGTATTAGTAGTAATACAGGCATACCGATCATGCTCGTTTCGCGCGGTAGCCCGGGCGTCTCGCGCCGGTGGGGCGAACTGTCCGAAGGAGGCTCCGACGAGAACGCCATGGCGCCAGAGGCCTTCGAGGGTCGTCTCACGGGCCCCGACGCTGTCCGCTCATTTTCCGCGTCAACGACGTGTGCAGACGACCGACGCGGCGACGCTCCCCTCGCCCGGCATGCTCTCTCGTGCAACCGGAATAAGGAATGGCGTTGACCATAATGAACCAAGGCAAACCTGGCGTTACCGATGAGACGTGCCGCCGCCCCCTGGCCCGCCGAGCTGGGTGGTCTGTCTCAAGTCCTACCGATTGATCACCAATCTTTGGCATACTGTGGAACGGAAAGTACCCGTCCTACAGGAGCCGCCGTGCCCGAAGAAACTGCCATCGACACCCAATCGCAAAACGACGCCCAGGCCTCGTCCGCGACACACAAACCCAGCCTGGGCCGCGTCATCGCCGCGTGGGGGGTCCACGCGTTCACCATCTCGGGCCTCGTGTGGGCGACGCTCGCCCTGTTCGCGATCCTCAACAACAACATCCCCATGATGTGGCTGTGGCTCGTCATCGCCCTGGTCGTGGACGGCGTCGACGGCACCCTCGCCCGCAAGGTCGGCGTGCGCGACGCCATCCCGTGGTTCGACGGCGGCGTCGTTGACAACCTCGTCGACTACCTGACGTGGACCTTTCTGCCCGCACTGTTCATGGCGCTGCACCTGCCCTTCGGCCCGCAGCCCGTGCCGGTCGTCATGATGATCGTCATCATCGTCTCCTCCCTGTTCTGCTACGCGAACGACGGTGAAAAATCCAACGACAACTACTTCGTGGGCTTCCCCGCCGCGTGGAACTGCGTCGCGATCGTCATGTACGTCCTGCAGACCCCCGCGTGGGTGAACATCGCGGCGACGATCTTCCTCGCGATCATGACGCTCGTCCCGCTGCACTACACGCATCCCGCGCGCGTCAAGCGCTTCCAGATCCCCAACATCGTCGGCGCCGCCGCGTGGATCGTCGCCTGCGCGTACCTGGTCGTCATCTACCCGGTCCAGCCCCTGTGGACGCTCATCCTTTTCTGGGTCGGCGGCGGCTGGTTCATGGTCGCGGGCTTCATCCGCACGGCCACCGGCGAGGACAAGTAGTTCCCGCCCCACGATCACCGACGAACACCCCCGGGCCTGGCGCTCGGGGGATGTTTGTTATGCGAGCCTCGTTCGGGCGGCGACGAGGCCGGGGCGGGGTGGGGTGGTGCCCGCGGGCGGC
>NZ_ALIY01000092.1:0-3118 GCF_000283035.1 Actinomyces sp. ICM58 | reverse complement strand
GCCGCGCGGGAGACGGGCGCGCCGCTCGTGGTGACGCTGCATGGCGGGGATGCCTACCCGAGGCTCGGGCGGGGCGCGGGGGCTGCGTGGAACGCGCACAACCGCGCGCGGGCGTTTGAGGGCGCGAGCCGTCTGCTGGCGGTGTCGCGTTACCTGGCGGACGTTGCGCTGGGCGCGGGTGCCGATCCTCAGCGGCTGAGCGTGCACTATCAGGGCGTGGACGCCGACTGGTGGACGCCGGCCCCGAACACGCAAGAGTCGCGCGAGGAGCCCATCGTCCTGTTCGTGGGCGCTCTGAGCCACCTGAAGGGCGTGGACGATCTGGCCCGGGCCTGCGCCGACCTCGTGGGGCGTCGCCCGCATCACCTCGTCCTCGTGGGCGACGGGCCGCTCGCCCCCGCGCTGCGCGAACGCGCGCACGTGTCGTTCACGGGCCGACTGGATCGCGAGGGGGTGCGCGACTGGATGCGCCGCGCACGCGTCCTGGTCCTGCCCACGAAGCCGACGGAAGGCAGGCAGGAGGCGGCCGGCCTCGTCCTGCTCGAGGCGCAGGCGTGCGGCGTGCCCGTCATCACTTATCCGACGGGCGGGACGCCGGAGATGATCGCGCCGGGGGCCTCGCTGCTCGCGGCGGAGCGCTCGCCGCATTCCCTCGCCCGCTCCATCGACGAGGCATTGGCGTGGTCGGAGGACGAACGCGCGGACCGCGGGGCGGCGTGCCGGGCGTGGGTCACCCGTGAACGTTCGCTGCGCGCTTCGGTCCAGCACCTGCGCGCAATCTACGCCGACGTGACGCGCTAACGCAGCGCCCTACAGGTCAACCGAGCGCCCGGTGACTGCCGATGTCAGGATGGCCTCGACAACGCGCAGGTTATCCAGGGCCTCGTCCATGGTGACGTGCTCGGCGCCCACGCCGAGGATGGCGTCGCGGAAGCGCTCGTGTTCGAGGGCGAGGGGCTCGCGCTTGGTGAGGGCGTAGCGCACGACCTGGCCCTCGCTCACCCCGCGGAAGGCGGCGATGGCGTCCCATTGCAGGGGCGCGTGGCCGTTTTCGTAGAAGGTCAGGTCCCCCATCGCGGTGTCGGCGACGAGCGCGCCGCGCTCCCCCGTCACGATGGTCGTGCGGTCCTTGTAGGGGGTCAGCCAGTTGACGAGGTGGTTGACGAGGATGCCGCCTGCAAGCACGCCCGAGGCGACCATCATGTCCTCGTGGGGGCGCCCCGAGCGCGCGGCCGTGCGCGCGTAGATGCTCTCGTAGGGGGCGCCAGCCACCCACGCGGCCAGGTCCACGTCGTGCGTGGCCAGGTCCTTGACCACGCCGACGTCGCTGATGCGCGCGGGGAAGGGAGACTGGCGGCGCGTCGCGATCTGCTCGATCTCGCCCAGTTGTCCCTGGGCGATGCGCCTGCGCATGTCGATGAGCGCCGGGTTGCAGCGCTCGACGTAGCCGACTGCCCCCACGAGGCCCGAGGCCGCGAAGGCGTCGCGGATGCGTGCCCCGGCCTCGACGCTCGTGGCGAGTGGCTTTTCGACGAGGGTGTGCACCCCGGCCTCGGCCAGCGCCAGGGCGGCGGCCTCGTGGTGGGCGGTGGGCGCGGCGATGATCGCGGCGTCGATACCGACCTCGATCAGCTCCTCGACGCCGCCCAGGACGGGCAGGTCGCCGGCGACGCCGAAGCGGTCGCCACCCGGGTCGGCGAGGGCGACGAGGTCCACGCCGGCGGTCGCGCGAGCGTTGCGCACGTGGTGTCGGCCCATCGAGCCGATGCCGAGGATCCCGAGGCGAATGCTCATGTCAGGCCCCCGCTTGGGCGAGCGCGTTGACGCCGTGCACGATGCGTTCCAGCTCGATGGGCGTCAGGGAGGGGTAGATCGGCAGGGAGAGGACCTGGTCGGCGGCCGCGCGCGTGGCGGGCAGCTCCGCACAGGGGGCGTAGCGGGCCAGGGAGGGCAGCTCGTGGTTCGGGATCGGGTAGTAGACGCCCGAGCCGACGCCGTACTCCTCGCGCAGGGCGGCGGCGAAACCGTCGCGGTCTTCTCCCACGCGGATCGTGTACTGGTGGTAGACGTGGGTGGCGCCGGGGGCGACGTGCGGGACGGTGACGCCGCGCAGGTGGGCGTCCAGGAACGCGGCGTTGCTTTGGCGCGCGCGCGTCCACGCGCGGACCTTGGTCAGTTGGACGCGCCCGATGGCGGCGTGGATGTCGGTCATGCGGTTGTTGAGGCCCACGATTTCGTTGGCGTAGCGCGTCTCCATGCCCTGGTTGCGCGCGAGCCGCACGCCTCGGATAATCCCGGGGTCGGTGGAGGTGACCATGCCTCCCTCACCGCTGGTCATGTTCTTCGTCGGGTAGAAGGAGAAGGCCGCGAAGGTACCGAAGGAGCCAACCGCGCGCCCGTGCAGGGTGGCGCCGTGGGCCTGGGCGGCGTCCTCGAAGACCATGAGGCCGCGCTCGTCGGCGATCGCCTGGAGCGCGTCCATGGCAGCGGGATGGCCGTAGAGGTGGACGGGCATGATGGCCCGCGTGCGCTGCGTGATCGCGGCTTCAACGGCGGCCGGGGACAGTGTGAAGGTGAGCGGGTCGATGTCGGCGAACACGGGGGTCGCGCCCGTGATGGCGACCGAGTTGGCGGTGGCCGCGAAGGTGAAGGAGGGGACGATGACCTCGTCGCCCGGTCCGATCCCTGCGGCGAGCAGGCCCAGGTGCAGGGCCGAGGTCCCCGAGTTGACCGCGGCTGCCCGGGTTCCGGGCACGAGGGCGGCGGCGAACTCCTCCTCGAAGGCGGCGACCTGGGGGCCCTGGGCGATCATGCCGGTGCGCATGACGGCGGCGACGGCCTCGATCTCTTCCTCGCCGATGAGCGGGCGTGCGGGCGGGATGAACGGATGGGTCACGGCTGGTCCTCACGGTTGCGGGCGGGCGCCTCGGCGGTATTCGTGGACGAGGCCTGGGCCTCCTCGGGTGAGAGGGTGTCGTCTCGCTCGACGTAGCGGCGGCCCGTGGCCGGGCACACCCACGTGGCTGTCCCTGCCTCGTGCCCGGATGGCGCGTCGGGGTCGGCGGCGATGAGGGGCACCCCGGCCTCGCCAACCCATCCGACGCGGCGCGCGGGGACG
>NZ_ALIY01000091.1:0-19949 GCF_000283035.1 Actinomyces sp. ICM58 | reverse complement strand
TCCGCCGACGCACCGACTCCGTGGGAATCTTCCCCAACCGCCAGGCCATCATCCGCCTGGTCGGAGCCGTCCTAGCCGAACAAAACGACGAATGGGCCGAAGGCCGACGCTACCTCAGCCTCGACATCCTCACCAAATCACGACTCACACCCCAACCCACCCAACAGGAGGACACCCCACTACAACTCAGCGCATAACCCAACCCGAAGGACACAAAACGATTACACCACTCCACAGGACTTGACCGCGGCGAGCGCGCGGGCGGCCCCTTCTGTCACAACTTACGCCCCGAATCGGCTCCTGTAGCTATCCCACAGGTCGCGCAGCTTCTTGCCGTCGGACTCGCGCACGAACACGTCGAGGGCGGCGGCGCTGCTGGTGCCGGTCAGGGCGGCGACAGCCGCCGACGGGGAGGACACTTCCTGGCCGTCGGGCAGGACGATGGTGCCCTGAGGGGAAATGGTCACGACGTAGACGTTGCCGAGGTTGCGGCGCCGCCACGTGAACGTGTCACCGGGGGAGATGATGCCGGTCGCGACGACGTCGGCCAGGCGCACCTGGCGGCCGCGGGCAGCAGACCGCTTATCGACGGCGGCCTCAAGTTCGGCGCTGGACAGGACAGACAGGTCCACGCCATCGGAATCTCGCCGAATGTCCCAGTAGTCCAAGATCAGCTGGGTCAGGTGCCGCTGGCGCTCCTCCAGGTCGGCGGCGTGAATCTCGCCCCCGGCGCAGGGCAGCGAGCCGACCGCGAAGTCGCCGAGCGTCATCACGTGGCGGGCGGCGCGCGCCACCGTGTCCCAGTCGGGCGCCTGGTTGACGGTGCGCGACTTGATGGTGGACAGGATGAAGCTCCCCAGTCGCTTGTTCCACGCGCGCAGGTCGATGTCCTCGTCGACGCCGCGAATGTGGCTGGCCGGAAGCCCACACAGGACGCCCATGGAGCGCGGCAGGCGCGTCGGGAAGGACCCATGCTCGGCGACCATCGCGTGGTAGAGGAGGACCTTGCGGATGGAGGACTGCGGCAGGGGCCTCGAGATCGTCTCGGCGGCCCGGTGGCGGACGCTGTCCGGCACGGAGCAGGCGGCGTTGAGGGGCTCGCCGTCCTCGAAAGCCGTGATGAACTGGGTGACGATCGCTGTGCGCGACGAGGGGCTGAGGCGCGCGGCAACAGCCGTGCCGTAGACGCGCTCGAGGAGGAACAGCAGCGATACGGTTTCCTCGTCGCCGCGCCCCGCGCGCAACACGCTCATCGCCGCTGGCTTCCAATCCGAGGAGTCATACAGGCGCAACAGCTCAAGCGGCGTGGCCGCGTGGTGCCCCACCAGAGGCTCCAGCGTCGCCAGCGTGTACGCGCGAGCGGAAGGAACCAAGACCTCGTCGATGAACTCCTCGCCGCTCCTGGAGGTGAAGAACGGCGTGAGGACCTGCTCGTCGAACGAGTCGATGAGGGCCCGTTTGGCGGGGGCGCGCAGCGTGAGCGTGAGCAGGTGCCCGAAGAACGCGTCCGGGTTCTCCGTGCCCAGCGAGTCGATGCACTGCTCCCACAGGGCCGCGTAGCGGGCCCGGGCGTCGGGCTCCACGCGGGACAGGACGCGCGCCTTGAAAATGTCGGCGGCCGACAGGGGAACGCCGCGCGTGTTAAGGACGGAGAAAATGCGGTGCGCCGCCTGGTAGGAATCGGTTGACACCTCGATGAGGGACACGTGCAGGGTCAGGTAGCGGATAAAGTCGCTGATTTCTCCGGGCGCGAGCGTGTCGGGATTGCCCAGCACGTCGAGCATGGCGCGCGCGTTGGCGACAATGCGCCGCACGGACGGGCGCGTCAGGCTGTCGCCGTCGACGTCGAGCAGGGAGTCGATGTTGTCGCCGATGATGAACGTGTCGAAAAACTCGCGGTCGCATTCGCGCACGCTCAGGCGCGGCCGCTCGTCCAAGCCCTTGATGCGCGACTGCGGAATGAGGAGCAATTCGCCGAGTTCTCCGCGCAGCGCGGAATCCTCCTCCAGGTGAAGCAGCAGAGACACGAGGATGCACAGGGTGGTGAGGCGCTGCTGCCCGTCGATGATGTCCACGTCGTCGCCGCTGGGGTGCTGCACGAGGACGATCGACCCCAGGAAGTAGTCCCCGTCGTTCGTGCGCCACGCGCCAAGCAGATCATTCACGAGGGTTTCCGCCTGCTGCTCCTCCCACACGTAGGGGCGCTGGAAGTCGGGAATCTGGTACTGGCGGTCGCCGTGCAGCAGCTCTTGAATGGACTTCTGTGTCGTCGTGAGGGTCATGGAGGCCTACATCCTCGTTGTGGCGGACTATCTTCTGATGGCAGTATATCGATGTTTGCTCGGTATGTGTCCAAGGGGGGACGAGGCCCGGGCACCCCGAGAGGATGCGGCGCGGCGGGCGGGTGGCGAGGTGGGCGATAGCATGGGGGAGTGCAGTGGCGGCCCCTCGCGCGGGCCGCGGGAAGGGAACGGGGAAGCGCCCATGGACACGATGAGGAAGTCGGACGGCCGCCGGGGGCGGATCGCCTACGAGGTTGCGGGCCTCGCGTGGCTTGCAGAGGCTTCGTCGCCCGGCGCGGCCGTCGTCCCCGTCCTCGATCACGGCGCGACATGGCTAGAGGAGCCGCGCCTGGTCTCCGTCGCCCCAACTCCCAAGGCCGCCGAAGAGTTCGGCCGCGCCCTCGCCCACACGCACGCGGCCGGAGCCAGGCACTTAGGCGCCGCCCCCGACGGGTACGCGGGCGACGGCTGGATGGGCGAGGCACCCCTGTCCCTGCCGAGTCGCCCGAGCGCTCACGGCGAAGAGGGTTGCTCGAACCGCGTGAACCCCGGCGAGGCAACCCCGGCCTCGTCCCCTCGCGAGTCCTGGGGCAGCTTCTACGCGCGCGAGCGCATCGCCCCCTACCTTGACGATCGAACCTTCACCGCCGCCGAGCGTGCCCTCATCGAAAAGCTCTGTGAGCGCCTCGAGTCCGGCGGCCTCGACCACGGCCAGCCGCACCTTGTAGAAGACGCGAAAAATCGCCACAACAACATCGGCGCGGCGCGCACCCACGGGGACCTGTGGAGCGGCAACGTCATGTGGACCCCGGGCGGCGCCGTCCTCATCGACCCCGCCGCGCAGGGTGGGCACGCCGAGGAGGACCTCGCGGCCCTCGCCGTCTTCGGTTGCCCGCACTACGAGCGGATCCTCTCCGCCTATGACGAGGCCTCGCCCCTGGAGGACGGCTGGCGCGAGCGCGTCGCCCTGCACCAGGCGCACATCATGATGATCCACTGCGCGGTCTTCGGTCGCGCCTACGTGCCCGAGGCCGTCGCCATCGCCCGCAGGTACGCATAGACTGCGCGGCCCTCCGTGCGCTCGGGCGCAGAGACTGCCAGACAGAGACCGCGCCTCCCTCCTCGAACCCGCATGCGCATGCGTGGGGACGAGGAAGGAGGCGCGGCAACGCTCGAAGGCGGGGGATCAGGCGCGAGCGTCGTAGTGCTGCAGGCCCGAATCCTCTCGTGAACCGCCCTGGCCATCGCCCACCTCGTGGTAGTCGTGGATCCACTCGAGGCGAGGCACCCACTTGACCATCTTGTAGCCGTGCTGGGAATCGGTGCGTAGGCGTAGAGGGCCACCGTAAACCTCGGGCAGAGGCTCGTCGTTCATGCCCCAGGCGAGGATGCACTCGTCGTCGTCAATCATCGACGGGTCGATGCACTCGTAGTAGGGCTCGGTGGGGCGCCCGTCGTAGGTGTGCCCGACGTGTCCGAAGGAGGTCGCCATCAGGTAGTGCGCGCCCTCCGTAGGAGTGACCTGCTCGAGGAGGTCCTTGAGGCGGATGCCCTCCCACTTCGCGATGCCCGTCCATCCCTGCATGCAGGTGTGCATCGTGATGTTCGTGACCTTACCCAGGGCCTTCAGCTCATCGATGGAGAATGACTTCTCCTCCTCGACGAGGCCGCCGATCTCGAGGCGGAAGTCCTTGAAGTCGTCCTCGCGCAGGGCGATGTACTCCTCGGACTGTTCCTTTGTCGGCGGGCGCGTGTTGACCCAGTGGAACGGGGAAATATCGTCCTCGGTGAAGGTATTCTTCGCGACCTGACGCGACTTCAGGCGGTCGATCGTGAGCGCGCGAATCGGCTGCGTAGCACCCCAGATCCAGCGCTGGGTGCGGCGCAGGTTCGACAGGGACCAGTAGGAGGCTCCGATCCACAGGGCGATGGCGATGACGATGCCGATGATCAGCATGGTGACAGCCTGAGCGAATCGCGCCGCCGAGATGTCGTCGTAGTTTTCACCGAGCATCATGTGCGCGATGTTGTACGTCGGGTGGACGATGAACACGAGGGCGACGTGCATGACCACGAAGAAGCAGTAGAACGCCATGCCCAGGAAGTGGATGGAGCGGGCCGTCTGGCGGTTGCGGAAGAGCTTGACATACCCGGGGAAGCGTCCCGCGAACGTGGGGGACATGATGGGGCCGGTCGCGATCATGAGGGGCGCGACGATGAAGACGACCGTGAAGTACATGAGCTTCTGGAGGGCGTCATAGGGCTGGAAGTGCTCGATGGAGGGGATCTGCAGGCCCATGTAGATCTTGGCGCTCTCCCAGGCCTCGGGGAAGATGGACCACGAGGTCGGGACGATGCGACGCCACTGGCCAGTCCCGAAAAGGAGGGCGACGTACACGAAGCCGTTAATGAGCCAGATGGCCGTGACGAGCGCGTGCCACGCGCGGCCCAGGCCGATCTGTCCGCGTCCGGGCAGGGAGATGAGCGGGTGGAGGTTGCGCTGGTCGTCGCGCGCCGTGAACTCGCCGGGAACGGTCGACACCTTATCCTTCGTGAACTTCAGCCACTCGGATCCTGGCGTGCAGTGATTGTTCCAGTACAGACGTGGGTGTGATGCGAGGACCTCCCAGCCGGAGCGGATGAGGAAGCCCATCATGATGAAGTTGATGAAGTGGGTGATCCTCAACCAGGCGGGAAAAGTGTCGAGGTCGACGGCACCGGCTGCGCTAGCCATTGCTGCGAGCGCGTGCATTGCTGTTCCTCCTGTGTGGCGTGTGCGATAGAACGCTTCACAGATTAGAGGGAAAATGCGCGCAAAATTGGGTGTCAAATCACAATGTAGTGTGGTGTGCTACAAGTGTATTACTTGTCAAGCTGTATTTCTGAGGATAAAAGCCATTTGTTTGGAAAAAGGTATGTTTATTAATTCTAGGGTTAGATTGTGGCAGAACGAGGCCGGGGCCAGGTCGTGCGTTGACCCAGCCCCGGCCTCGTCCCCGGAGGGCCTCCCGAGGGGGGACCTACAGGCGCGGGATGTTGCGCATGTTGGAGGTTGCCATCGAGAAAGCCTCAGCGATGCCGCGGTTGAGGACGATCTTGCTCATCGCGGTCGCGAAACCGACGACCTGGCCGCCCGTGATGGCCGGCGGGAGCGAGAGGGCGTTCGGGTCCGTAATGACCTCGACGAGGGCCGGGCCGGGCGCCGCGAACGCCTCGCGGTAGGCGCCCTCCAGGCGCGATGCGTCCTCGACGCGCTCCGCGTGGAAGCCAATTGCACGGGCGATCTCCGCGTAATTCGTATCGGGGACGTCCGTCTGGAAGTCCGGGAGGCCGTTGACCAGCATCTCTAGCTTCACCATGCCCAGCGTCGAGTTGTTGAAGACGACCACCTTGACGGGCAGGTCGTACATCTTCGCGGTGATGAGCTCGCCGAGCAGCATGGACAGGCCGCCGTCACCCGACACCGACACAACCTGGCGACCCGGGTAGGCGACCTGAGCGCCCAGGGCCATCGGCAGGGCGTTGGCCATCGACCCGTGCAGCAGCGAACCGATCAGGCGGCGGGTGCCGAGCGGATCAATGTAGCGGGCGGTCCACACGTTGCACATGCCCGTGTCCGCGGTGAAAATCGCGTCCTTCGCGGCCGTCTCGTTGAGGAGGTGGGCAGCGTACTCGGGGTGGATCGGACGCATCTTCTCCACGTTGCGCGTGTAGGCGCCCACGGGCGCGTGCATGATCTCCGAGTGCTTCTTAATCTTGGCTTTCAGGAAGGAATCCGAGCGGCCGGCGCGCAGGTGGGGGAGCAGGGCCTCGATGAAGGGCTTGACCTGCGCGTGGATCGCGAGGCCGACGTCCGTGCGCCGACCCAGCTTCTCTGCGTGCGTGTCCACCTGGATGGTCGGGGTGTCGGGCAGGAACTGGTCGTAGGGGAAGTCGGTGCCCAGCAGGATCAGCACGTCGGCGTCGTTCATGCCCTCCGCGGCCGCGCCGTAGCCCAGCAGGCCCGTCATGCCCACGTCGAAGGGGTTGTCGTACTGGATGAAGTGCTTGCCGCGCAGGGAGTGGCCGATCGGGGCCTTGAGCGCGTCGGCCAGGGCGATGACCTCGTCGTGGGCGCCCTCAACGCCAGCGCCGGCGAAAATCGCGACCTTGTTCGCCTTGTTGAGGAGCGCCGCGGCCTCGTCGATGTCCGCCGGGTTCGGGGTCAGCGTCGCCGGGCGCGCGGGCGCGTAGGTGGGAACGTGCTCGACGGCCTTGAGGTCGGTGATGTCTCCGGGCAGCGTGATGACGGCGACGCCTCCCAGGCCGACCGCGTGGCGGATCGCGGAGTTCACGGTGCGCGGGGACTGCGCGGCTGAGGAGATGAGCTCGTTGTAGACCGAGCACTCCTCGAAGACGCGGTCCGGGTGCGTCTCCTGGAAGTAGGTGGAGCCGATCTGGACGCTCGGGATGTGCGAGGCAATGGCCAGGACGGGCGCACCCGTGCGGTTCGCGTCGTACAGGCCGTTGATGAGGTGCAGGTTGCCCGGGCCGCACGAGCCCGCGCACACGGCGAGCTTGCCTGTGAGCTGAGCCTCGGCCGAAGCTGCGAACGCCGCCGCCTCCTCGTGGCGGACGTGAATCCAGTCGATGCCGCCCTGTGCCGAGCCGCCGGTCTTGCGCACGGCGTCGACGATTGGGTTGAGTGAATCGCCGACAATGCCGTAGATCCTATGGACTCCCGCGTCGACGAGCTGAGCCACGATCTGTTCCGCGACGTTCATGCCATCTCCTTAAAATTGCTGGCTGTGACCTTGTTAAATCATCATAGGTATGACTAAGGTCCTATGTCGCTGTAGCGTGAGCGACGGATCAAGGGGAGGGCGCCGGTGGAAGCGTGCCGCCTTCCTCCGCTAAGATAGCCACGCCCCAATAGCTCAGTCGGTCAGAGCAGCGGACTCATAATCCGTGGGTCGTCGGTTCAAGCCCGACTTGGGGCACCACCAACCCAGCCTGGGAGCCGCCGCCGTCGCGCCTGACGGATCAGCCGGCCACGGCCTCGTTCCCGTGAGACCCTGCACATATCACACGGACCCTTGACTCGCGACGCGACTCACGGTAACCTGAGTATTTGCGCCTTATCATGCCCGAGGTGACCCGTATCCAGCCGTCGTAACAGGCGCTTGACGGACCAGGACGCGTCAGATAATGGGTGATAAGGAAGCGTGCGCACCGTAACAGCAGGGAAGGACCCCCTTTGGCTGCCAACAGCACCGCCAAACAGCCCAGCCACCGCATCTCGTTCGCGAAGCTCCGTGAACCCCTCCAGGCCCCCAATCTGCTGGGCCTGCAGGTCGAAAGCTTCGACTGGCTGCTGGGCAATGACGCGTGGAAGGCCCGCGTCGAAGCCGCTCAGGCATCCGGCCGAAATGACGTCCCCGACGTCTCCGGCCTCGAAGAAATCTTCCATGAGATTTCCCCCATTGAGGACGTCGCAGGCACCATGAGCCTGTCGTTCCACGACCACCGCCTCGAATCCCCCAAGTACTCCATGGAGGAAGCCAAGGCGAAGGACTACACGTACTCCGCACCCATGTACGTGACCGCCGAGTTCATGAACTACGAAACCGGCGAAATCAAGTCCCAGACCGTGTTCATGGGCGACTTCCCGCTCATGACCCCCCGCGGTACCTTCATTATCAACGGCACCGAGCGCGTCGTCGTCTCCCAGCTCGTGCGTTCCCCCGGCGTGTACTTCGAGAAGCTCTCGGACCGCTCGACCGACAAGGAAACCTTCGGCGCGAAGATCATCCCCTCGCGCGGCGCGTGGCTCGAGTTCGAGATCGACAAGCGCGACGCCGTCGGCGTGCGCATCGACCGCAAGCGTAAGCAGTCGGTCACCCACTTCCTCAAGGCCATCGGCATGACCGAGTCCGAGATCCGCGACACCTTCGCCGCGTACCCGGTCCTGCTCGAAACCCTCGAGAAGGACACCGTCGGCACGCAGGAAGAAGCCCTGCTCGACATCTACCGCAAGCTGCGCCCCGGCGAGCCCGCGAACGTCGACGCCGCCCAGACGCTGCTCAACAACTTCTACTTCGACTCTCGTCGCTACGACCTGGCCAAGGTCGGCCGCTACAAGATCAACAAGAAGCTGGCCATCGAAGCCGACCCCAAGGCCTCGACCCTCTCTCTCGAGGACATCGTCGCCACCGTCAAGTACCTCCTCGCCCTCCACCAGGGCGACAAGACCTTCGCCGGCACCCGCGGTGGCGAGCCCGTCGAGGTTCGCGTCGAGGTCGACGACATCGACAACTTCGCCAACCGTCGCATCCGCGCCGTCGGCGAGCTCATCCAGGGCCAGGTCCGCACCGGCCTCGCCCGCATGGAACGCACCGTGCGCGAGCGCATGACCACCCAGGAAACGGACTCGATCACGCCCCAGACGCTGATCAACATCCGCCCCGTCGTGGCCGCGATCAAGGAGTTCTTCGGAACCTCCCAGCTCTCGCAGTTCATGGACCAGAACAACCCGCTGGCCGGCCTGACCCACAAGCGCCGCCTGTCGGCCCTGGGCCCCGGCGGCCTGTCCCGCGACCGCGCCGGCATGGAAGTCCGAGACGTCCACCCCTCGCACTACGGCCGCATGTGCCCGATCGAGTCCCCTGAAGGCCCGAACATCGGCCTCATCGGCTCGCTCGCGACCTTCGCGCGCATCAACCCCTTCGGCTTCATCGAGACGCCCTACCGCGTCGTCAAGGACGGCAAGGTCACCGACGAAATCCGCTACCTCACCGCGGACGACGAGAAGGGCCACTTCATCGCCCAGGCCTCGTCGCCCGTCGAGGCCGACGGCTCCTTCGCTGAGCACGACGTCCTGTGCCGTGTCGCCGGCGAGGACCCGACGCTGATCGCCCGCGATCGCGTCGACTACATGGACGTCTCCGCGCGCCAGATGGTCTCCGTCGCTGCGGCGTTCATCCCCTTCCTTGAACACGACGACGCTAACCGAGCCCTCATGGGCGCGAACATGCAGCGTCAGGCCGTCCCGCTGCTCACCACGGAAGCCCCGCTGGTCGGCACCGGCATGGAGCTGCGCGCCGCGCACGACTCCGGCGAAATGATCCTCGCCGCGCACTCCGGCGTCGTCTCCGAGGTCTCCGCGGACCTGATCGTCGTCTCCACGGACGAGGGCGGCCGCGACTCCTACCGCCTCGAAAAGTTCGAGCGCTCCAACCCCGGTAACTGCACCAACCAGCGCGTTATCGTGGACGAGGGCGACCGCGTCGAGGTCGGCGACGTCCTCGCCGACGGCCCCGCCACCTCCAACGGCGAGGTCGCGCTCGGCAAGAACCTCCTCGTCGCCTACATGTCGTGGGAAGGCCTCAACTACGAGGACGCCATCATCCTGAGCCGCCGCGTCGTGGAAGAAGACATCCTGACCTCGATCCACATCGAGGAATACGAGGTCGACGCCCGCGAGACCAAGCTCGGTGAGGAAGAAATCACCCGCGACATCCCCAACGTCTCCGAGGAATCCCTCTCCGACCTGGACGAGCGCGGCATCATCCGCATCGGCGCCGAGGTCACCGCCGGCGACATCCTCGTCGGCAAGGTCACCCCCAAGGGCGAGACCGAGCTGACCTCCGAAGAGCGCCTGCTGCGCGCCATCTTCGGCGAGAAGGCCCGCGAGGTGCGCGACACCTCGCTGCGCGTCCCCCACGGCGAAGAAGGCATCGTCATCGGCGTCCGCGAATTCAACGACGACGAAGACGACCTCAACCCCGGCGTCCGCCAGACCGTGCGCGTCTACGTCGCCCAGCGACGCAAGATCACGATCGGCGACAAGATGGCCGGCCGCCACGGCAACAAGGGCGTCGTGTCCAAGATCCTCCCGGTCGAAGACATGCCCTTCCTCGCCGACGGCACCCCCGTCGACATCATCCTCAACCCGCTGGGCGTCCCCGGCCGAATGAACGTCGGCCAGGTGCTCGAGTACCACCTCGGGTGGCTCGCCCACCAGGGCTGGGACGCCTCGGCCGCGGTCGAGGCCGGCGAAGAGTGGACGGCACACCTGCCCGCCGACGGCATCACGGCCGCTCCCGGCACGCGCGTCGCCACCCCCGTCTTCGACGGCCTCGAGGCCGACGAACTCGCGGGCCTGCTGCGCAACGTGAACCCGACCCGCGACGGCGAGGTCCTCACCAACCACGAGGGCAAGGCGCGCCTCTTCGACGGCCGCTCCGGCGAGCCGTTCCCGTACCCGATCTCGGTGGGCTACACCTACATGCTCAAGCTCCACCACCTGGTCGACGACAAGATCCACGCCCGCTCGACGGGCCCGTACTCGATGATCACGCAGCAGCCGCTGGGCGGTAAGGCCCAGTTCGGCGGCCAGCGCTTCGGCGAAATGGAGGTGTGGGCCCTGGAAGCATACGGCGCCGCCTACGCCCTCCAGGAGCTGCTGACCATCAAGTCCGACGACACCACCGGCCGCGTCAAGGTGTACGAGGCCATCGTCAAGGGCGAGGACATCCCCGAGCCCGGCATCCCCGAGTCCTTCCGAGTCCTCATCCAGGAAATGCGCTCGCTGTGCCTGAACGTCGAAGCCCTCGACGCGGCCGGCAACGTCATTGACCTGCGTGAGCAGGACGAAGACTTCAATGCGCGTGAGGACTTGGGTATCACACTCGATGCCCGTCCGAACGCTGCGGCGACCATCGATGCGATCTGATAGGGAGAGATAACTTTGCTGGACGCCAAAACGTTCGACAGCCTGAAGATCACCCTGGCCACCGGCGACGACATCGCCGTCTGGAGCCACGGTGAAGTCAAGAAGCCGGAGACCATCAACTACCGCACGCTCAAGCCCGAGCGCGACGGCCTGTTCGGTGAGCAGATCTTCGGCCCCACCCGCGACTGGGAGTGCGCGTGTGGCAAGTACAAGCGCGTGCGCTACAAGGGCATCATCTGCGAGAAGTGCGGAGTCGAGGTCACTCGCTCCCGCGTCCGCCGTGAGCGCATGGGTCACATCGACCTGGCCGCCCCCGTCACGCACATCTGGTACTTCAAGGGTGTTCCCTCGCGCCTGGGCTACGTGCTCAACCTCGCGCCCAAGGACCTCGAGAAGGTCATCTACTTCGCCGCCTACATGATCACCGAGGTCGACGAAAAGGGTCGCCACGAGGATCTGGCTGAACTGCGCGCCGAACTCGAGGTGCAGAAGAAGCAGATGGAGAACAACCGCGACGCCACGATCAACGACTTCGCGGAGCAGCTCGAGTCCGACATGGCCGCTCTGGAGAAGGACGGCGCCTCGCAGGCGGAGCGTGAACGCGCCCGCAAGCAGGGCGAGCGCGAGATGGCCAAGATCCGTCGTCGCTTCGACGGCGACATCGACGGCCTCGAAGCCGTGTGGGAGCGCTTCAAGGACCTCAAGGTCGGCGACCTCGAGGGCGACGAGCGCCTCTACCGCGCGATGGTGGCCCGCTACGGCACCTACTTCAAGGGTGACATGGGCGCGTCCGCCATCCAGAAGCGCCTGGAGACCTTCGACCTGGAGGGCGAGGTCGCCGCGCTGCGCCAGACCATCGCCTCGGACTCCGGCCCGCGTAAGGCCCGCGCCATCAAGCGCCTGAAGGTTATCAACGCCTTCGTCGCGACCGGCAACTCCCCGGCCTCGATGGTCCTCACCAAGATCCCCGTGATCCCCCCGGACCTGCGCCCCATGGTGCAGCTGGACGGCGGCCGCTTCGCGACCTCCGACCTCAACGACCTGTACCGCCGCGTCATCAACCGCAACACCCGACTCAAGCGACTGCTCGAGCTGGGCGCCCCCGAGATCATCGTCAACAACGAGAAGCGCATGCTTCAGGAATCCGTTGACGCCCTCTTCGACAACGGCCGCCGCGGCCGCCCCGTCGCGGGTCCCGGCAACCGTCCGCTTAAGTCGATCTCGGACATGCTCAAGGGCAAGCAGGGTCGTTTCCGTCAGAACCTGCTCGGCAAGCGAGTCGACTACTCGGGTCGTTCCGTGATCGTCGTCGGCCCGCAGCTGCAGCTCCACCAGTGTGGTCTGCCCAAGGCGATGGCCCTGGAGCTGTTCAAGCCCTTCGTCATGAAGCGCCTGGTTGAGAAGAACTACGCGCAGAACGTCAAGGCGGCCAAGCGCAAGGTCGAGCGTCAGCGCCCCGAGGTGTGGGACGTCCTCGACGACGTCATCCGCGAGCACCCCGTGCTGCTCAACCGTGCGCCCACGCTGCACCGCCTCGGCATCCAGGCGTTCGAGCCCCAGCTCATTGAGGGTAAGGCCATCCAGCTGCACCCCCTCGCCTGTGGCGCCTTCAACGCCGACTTCGACGGCGACCAGATGGCCGTTCACCTGCCGCTGGGCGCTGAGGCGCAGGCCGAGGCCCGCATCCTCATGCTGTCGACGAACAACATCCTCAAGCCCTCCGACGGCCGCCCCGTGGCCATGCCGTCGCAGGACATGATCATCGGCCTGTTCCACCTGACCTCGAACCCCGACCCGTCGCTCCCGGTCGAGAAGGACGAGGACGGCAACCCCGTGGTTCCGTACTTCTCCAGCCAGGCGGAGGCCCAGATGGCGTTCGACGCGGGGAACCTGGACCTGAACGCGACCGCGCGCATCCGCTTCGCCGACGGCACCGTGCCGCCCGAGGGCTGGGAAGCCCCCGAGGGGTGGGAGAGCGGCGACGAGCTGATCCTCGAGACCAGCCTCGGCCGTGCGATCTTCAACGAACTGCTGCCCACCGACTACCCCTTCGTCAACGAGGTCGTCGGCAAGAAGCAGCTCGGCAACATCGTGAACACCCTGACGCAGCGCTACCCGAACGTGCTCGTCGCGGACTGCCTCGACGCCCTGAAGTCGGCCGGCTTCCACTGGTCGACGTGGTCGGGCATCACGATTGCGTTCTCCGACATTCAGGCCTCGCCGCGTAAGCGCGAGATCCTGGCCCGCTACGAGGCCAAGGCCGCCGAGATCGTCGAGCAGTTCGAGACGGGTATCATCCTCGAGGAGACCCGCTACGAGGAGCTCGTCAAGCTGTGGCTGCAGTGCACCGAAGAGGTCGCCGAGGATATGCGCGCGAACTTCTCCGAGCGCAACACCGTGTACCGCATGGTGAACTCGGGCGCCCGTGGTAACTGGTCGCAGGTTCAGCAGATCGCCGGTATGCGTGGCCTCGTGTCCGACCCGAAGCAGAAGCTGATCGAGCAGCCCATTAAGGCGAACTACCGCGAGGGCCTGACGGTTCTCGAGTACTTCATCGCCACGCACGGCGCTCGTAAGGGCCTGGTCGATACGGCTCTGCGTACCGCCGAGTCTGGTTACCTGACACGTCGTCTGGTCGACGTGTCGCAGGACGTCATCGTCCGCGAGGCCGACTGTGGCACCCGCGCGGGCCTGAAGATCGACATCGCGAAGAAGAACGAGTTCGGTGAGTGGGAGGCGTCCGAGACCATCGAGACGACCGCCTACGCCCGTAACCTCGCCCGCGACGCGGTCAACGAGGCCGGCGAGGTCGTCATGCCCGCGGGCACCGACCTGGGTGACGACCAGCTCGCCGAGCTCGTCGCCGCCGGCGTCGCGCAGATCGTTGTCCGTTCCGTCCTCACCTGTGAGTCTCAGGTCGGCACCTGCGCGAAGTGCTACGGTCGCTCGCTGGCCACCGGCAAGCAGGTCGACATCGGCGAGGCCGTCGGCATTATCGCCGCCCAGTCGATTGGCGAGCCCGGCACGCAGCTGACGATGCGTACCTTCCACACCGGTGGCGCCGCCTCCGCTGCGGATATTACGCAGGGTCTGCCCCGTGTCCAGGAGCTCTTCGAGGCGCGCAGCCCGAAGGTCGAGGCCAAGATGAACGAGGCCGCCGGCCGCGTCCACATCGACGACGAGGATCCGAGCGCTCGTAAGGTGATCATCACCCGTGACGACGGCAAGGAAGACCTGGTCATCGAGGTGTCGCGCCGCCAGAAGCTCCTCGTCTCGGAGGGCCAGCACATCGCTGCGGGCACCCCGCTGACCGAGGGCCAGCTGGACCCGAAGGAGATCCTGCGCATCATGGGCCGCAACGTCGCCCAGAAGATGCTCGTGGACGAGGTCCAGAAGGTGTACCGCGACCAGGGCGTGGGTATCCACGCCAAGCACATCGAGGTCATCGTCCGTCAGATGCTGCGCCGCGTCACCATCCTGGAGCCCGGCGACACGACGTTCATGCCGGGCGAGCTCGTCGACCGCATGGCGTACCTGACGCAGAACCGCCGCGTCGCAGCCGAGGGCGGCCAGCCCGCCTCCGGCCGCCAGATGCTGATGGGCATTACGAAGGCGTCGCTGGCCACGGATTCGTGGCTGAGTGCCGCGTCCTTCCAGGAGACCACCAAGGTCCTGACCGAGGCCGCCATGAACGGCAAGTCGGACTCCCTGGTGGGCCTCAAGGAGAACGTCATCCTCGGTAAGCTCATCCCGGCTGGCACCGGCCTGTCGCGCTACAACGACGTCATCGTCGAGCCGACGGCTGAGGCCATGGCGAACTCGAACTACTCCGAGGCCGACTTCGGTGACGGCTCCGTGTCCGAGGACTTCCTCGACGCACTGGGCGCCATCGACTTTGGCATGAACTTCCGCGAGTAATCCGGTTCGTGACCACTTGGGGCCCCGGCCTTGTCCGTGAGAACGTGACAAGGCCGGGGCCCCTTATCGTGTCTGCTTGCTCGCCCTGAGCGCGCCGGGGATGTCTCACGGTGACGCAGATTGAGTGCCAGCTGCGACGGTCGAAGATGACAAGTTCAACCATTTGGAAAGCTGCGACGCGGATGCTAGATTGGTTGCACAATATCCATCAACGCTTAAGGATGTCTCCTCATGCGCCTGTCCAAGAAACTGGTCATTGCTGCGCTCGGCTCCGCGACCCTCGTTCTCAACCCGTTGGCGGCCCTCGCCGCTGGTCCCACGATTGAGGATGCGGACGGACCGCTCGTTCGGATTGCCATCTCCGACACGCTCAACTGCTCGATCAACTACAAGGGCGATAGTTATAACGAGTTCTATAATTCTCGATCCGCGACGGATCCAGCCGACTGTGGAACGTTCCTCGCTGTGGGATCTGAGCTGTTCGGTCCGGGGGAGCTGAAGTCTCGTGCTGCGGTGTCCACAGGGGCGATCGCCTGGACGCCGGTCTCGCAAACGAAGTCGGGAACGGGCACCCAAGCCGATCCGTGGGTCCTCACGACTGTCGTTCGCGGCGGTGGATTCGAGATCACGCAGACGGACACCTACTCCACGGGCAATGAATTTTACGCGACGACCTCCTCGGTGAAGAACATTTCGGATACCGCTCAGGACTTTACTCTCTACCACGCGGCGGATTGCTACCTCCAGGACAACGATTACGGCTTCGGCGAGTACGACGCGAACACGGGAACGGTTATCTGCCGAGCGAAGGATCCGGAAACCGGCCAGCACACGGATCGTGGCCGAGTCGAGCAGTTCGTCCCGACGACCGCCGGTTCGAACTACTACTACAGTTCCTTTAACGAGGTCTGGGACAAGGTCAAGGACCGTGAGCCGCTGCCCAACAAGCTCGACCACGCCGATGACAACCGGGACAACGGCATGGCTCTGAGCTGGACTCGTACCCTCGAGCCGAATACGACGGCCGACTACTCTCTCATCACCTCCTTCTCGCCGAAGGGCCAGGTCGCGCTGTCCTCCGCGACATGCGCCGTCGCCCAGCCGGGCGCCGACTCCACCGCGACGCGCACCATCGGCGTGACGATCACAAACCCGAACCCTGATGTCAAGTCGGTTCAGACGGTCATTGCGACACTGTCGGACGACGCCACCTACGTTCCCCAGTCGGCCAGCGGCGCCCCCGAGCCGACGGTCGCGGGCAAGGTGCTTACCTTCAAGGATCTGGAGCTTCCCGCCAACGGGTCGGTGAAGTTCTCGTTCCTTATCACCGGTAGCGCTGAGGTTACGCCGCTCGTGAAGATCTCGGGGACGACGACGAGCGGCGCAGCCATCGCCGAGTCCGATACCTCGGCGTCTTCGACGTGCGATTTCCCCGAGCTTCCGAAGCCCGATCAGCCCCAGCCGACCCCCGAGCAGCCCCAGCCGACTGTCGAGCAGCCGCAGCCCACCGCTGAGCAGCCGCAGCCGACTGCCGAGCAGCCCCAGCCTGCGGGCGGCACGAGCACTGAAGGCAACAAGCTGGCCAGCACCGGCGCGAACACCGGCGTTGCCATCGCCCTCGTTGGCCTGCTCGCCGTCGCCGGCGTCGGCCTCGTGGTGGCGAGGCGCCGCGCACACTGATCGGAGAACCGGTCGACAATGTGACAGGGCCCGGTCCCCACGAGGGGGCCGGGCCCTCGCGCATCCCCTGTGGTTATCCTCGTCGGTGGCGGGGAGAGTCGCTTTCCGCGGAGGCGGCGAAACCTGCAGGGCACCAGGCTGCCCATTCTGACAGATTGTGCAGCGAATCCGACAGAACGCACGAGGCCCCACGGCGCAGGGGCGACCGTGCGGTTGAATAGGTGGTGGAGGTTCCCATCTGCCCTCTGGTCTGCGGCGACCCATGTCTATGGAGACACACACGGGGATGGACAGGGAGCCGATCTAGCTCTGGGATGCAGGGTTTCGGAACTGAAAGAGGACATCAACAATGCTTTCCATCAACTGGTCTGATGTGTGGAAGATGGTTGAGTCGATCAAGGTCCCCTTGATCGTCATCGGCGTGGCGCTGGCGCTCGCTATCATCGTCTCCCTCGCTGTTTTCAAGATGGGCAAGCCTGCCCGCAAGCTCACGCGCTCGACTGCCTGGGTCGCGGCGTTCATCGCCGTCGTCGTGGCCGTCGTGTCGATGATGTACGGCGGCTTCAAGACGGTGCTTGACCTGGCTGCCGGCACCGGCGCGCTAACGGACGCGTCGAAGGCTCAGGTGGAAGAACTGGGCAACAATATCTCGGACGAGGGCATGGTCCTCCTGAAGAACAACAACGGTGCCCTGCCCCTGGCCAAGGGCTCCGCTATCAACGTGTGGGGCTGGGGTTCGACGAACCCGATCTACGGCGGCACCGGCTCCGGCTCGCTCTCGAAGGACAACCCGACGACGACCCTCCTCGACGGTCTGCACAACGCCGGCTTCACCACGAATGATGAGCTGACGAACCTGTACACCTCCTACCGCGCGGAGCGCCCCGAGGTCGGCATGTTCAAGGCCGACTGGTCGCTGCCCGAGCCTACGCAGGACAAGTACTCTGACGACCTGCTCTCCAACGCCACCGCCTTCGGTGACACCGCCGTGGTGACGATTGCCCGCTCGGGCGGCGAGGGCTTCGACCTGCCGCGCGACGTCAACCAGGAGATGGCTGACAACCCGTACTTCAGCTACACGAACAACTCCGAGGAGTACGCGGACTTCGAGGATGGCCAGGGCTACCTCGAGCTGACGCGTCCCGAGAAGGACATGATCGAGCTGGCGAAGAAGACCTCGACGAAGACGGTCGTCGTCATTAACGCCGCCAACGCCTTCCAGCTGGGCGACCTCCAGGACGACCCGGAGATCGACGCGATCGTCTGGGCGATCCCCGGCGGCCAGGTGGGCTTCAACGCGCTGGGCCGCATCCTGGACGGCGAGGTGAACCCCTCCGCCAAGACCCCCGACACCTTCGCCCGCGACATTAAGGCGGGTCCCGCGGCCAACAACTTCGGCGACTTCCAGTACACGAACATGACGGAGTTCGCCCAGGATGACCCCTTCAACAAGGGCACTCAGACGCAGCCGTCTTTCGTGAACTACAACGACTCGATCTACGTCGGCTACCGCTGGTACGAGACGGCCGCCGCTGAGGGCGTCATCGACTACGGCAACGAGGTTCTCTACCCGTTCGGTTTCGGCCTGTCCTACACGACGTTCTCCCAGTCGATGAGCGACATCTCGGTTGACGAGGCCACGGGAGCCATGTCCGCAGACGTCACCGTGACGAACACGGGCCAGGTCGCCGGTAAGGACGTCGTGCAGATCTACGACAACCCGCCCTACACGGACGGCGGTATCGAAAAGGCTGCGGCAAACCTGCTGTCGTACGAGAAGACGAAGCTGCTGGAGCCCGGTGAGTCCCAGACGCTGACGGTCACGTGGAACCGCGACGCGCTCGCTTCCTACGACTTCGTGAATGCGAAGGCCTACGTGCTCGAGGCCGGCGACTACAAGATCTCCGCGCGTTCCAACTCGCACGACGTCATTGCTGAGAAGACATACACGGTGGCTGCCACCGACACCTACAACACCTCCGACAATACGCACGACGGTGACCAGGTCGTGGCTACCAACCGTTTCGACGACGCGAAGGGCGACGTCACCTACCTGTCGCGCGCCGGCCACTTCGCGAACGTTGCGGAGGCGACTGCAGCCCCCACGAGCTTCGAGATGAGCGAGGCCGATAAGGCGAAGTTCCTTGCGACCTCGAATTATGACGCGGCGGCCGCCGATGCTGACTCCAGCGCGACGATGCCCATCACGGGCGCCAGGAATGACCTCGTCCTGGGTGACCTCGCTGGCCTCGACTACGACGACCCGAAGTGGGATCAGCTCCTCGACCAGCTCACCGTCAAGGAAATGAACGCACTCATCTCAAAGGGCGGCTACGGCTCCCCGGCGATCTCCTCGATCGGCAAGCTGCGCGTCTCCGACGTGGATGGCCCCGCCTCGCTGAACAACAACTTCACGGGCGTTGGCTCGATCGGCCTGCCTTCCGCGGTGTCCGTGGCGGCGACCTTCAACAAGGAGCTCGCACGTTCCTTCGGTGATGCGATCGGCACGATGGCGCACGACATGCAGGTCTCGGGCTGGTACGCGCCGGCAACGAACACGCACCGCTACGCCTACGCGGGACGTAACTTCGAGTACTTCTCGGAGGATCCGGTCCTGGCTGGCTCACAGGTCGCCGAGGAAATCAAGGGCGCCCAGGCGAGGGGCGTGTACGCCTTCCTCAAGCACTTCGCCCTTAACGACCAGGAAACCAACCGCACGCACATGCTGGCGACCTGGACGAATGAGCAGGCAATGCGCGAAATCTACCTGCGTTCCTTCGAGATCGGTGTCAAGGACGGCGGCGCGCACGCGATCATGAGCGCGTTCAACTACATCGGTCCGGAGTACGCGGGTGCGAACTCGGCGCTGCTGAACGGCGTCCTGCGCGACGAGTGGGGCTTCCGCGGCATGGTCCTGACCGACTACTTCGCGGGCTACGGATACCAGAATGCCGACCAGATCACGCGTAACGGTGGTGACCTGATGCTCGCGACGATCGACATGCCGATCGGGACGGTCAACGTCCAGGATGCCGCGGGTGTGACCGTGCTGCGTAACGCTTCGCACAACATCCTCTACACGGTCGCGAACTCGTGGATGTACGAGAACGGCCAGCCCGAGGTCACCCGCAATACCTGGGAGTACATCACCTGGGTGCTGGCCGGACTCCTGATCGTGTCGCTGCTCGGCCTCGAGGTGGTGGCGATCCGCCGCTACCGAACCCGTCAGGCGAAGGCCGTCATCACGGTTGAGCAGCCCGCCTCGATCGACGAGGCCGGGGTCGACAAGGCGGAGGAGTGACCGATCCGGGAACGACCGGAATGTGCATGACCCTCGGGTGGCAGTGAGCATCGCT